>DAWCEJ010000056.1:0-5770 GCA_052274955.1 Collinsella sp. | reverse complement strand
GCCTTTACCTCGGGAGCAGCCTCGGCTTCGGCGGCCTTCTTGGCAGCGGCGGTCGTGCGCTTGCGCGTGATCGTTGCCTTGGCAGCCGTTGTTTTAGTCGCGGCAGACTTGGTCGTCGTAACCTTCTTAGTGGTCGTCTTGCGGGTCGTGGTCTTCTTAGCTGCGGGCTTTGCAGCGGGCTTGACCTCGGCCTCTGCCTCAGGAGCAACTTCAGCCTTCACCTCAGGCTCGGCCTTTGCGGGCTCAGCCTCAACCGACTTCTCCTCGGCCTTGGGTTCCTCAGCAGCGGTGGGCTCCTCTACGGCTGTAGCAGCCTCCACAGCCGCCGGTCTCTCAATCTCGGGATGCATAAAGAAGTACAGGTCTAGATACTTGTCGGCCGAGCGCGTCCAGCTAAAGTCCTGGCTCATGGCCTGCGTAACCAGCTGGTTCCACGCCTCGCGGTTATCCCAGAACAGGCGCGCCGCGCGGAACACGGCGTCGCCCATCTCGTCACCGTTAAAGTTGCTAAACGAGAATCCCGTACCCTCGCCGGTAAACTCGTTGTACGGGATCACGGTGTCCTTAAGGCCACCGGTCTCGCGCACGATGGGCAGCGTGCCGTAGCGCATGGCGATGATCTGCGACAGGCCGCAGGGCTCAAACTTCGAAGGCATCAGGAACATGTCGGCGGCAGCATACATGCGCTGCGACAGCGCGGGATCGAACTCGATGCGCGCGGCCATGGTGCCGGGGTACTTGTCCTGGAAGTAGCGCAGTCCGTCCTCGTAGTCTCGGTCGCCGGTGCCCAGCACCGCCACCTGCACGCCGCCGGACAGGATGCGGTCGAGCGCGTACATGACCAAGTCCATGCCCTTCTGGCGCGTCAGACGCGTGACCATCACCATGAGCGGACGGTCGTCGCGAACCTCGAGCCCCAGCTCTTCCTGCAGCTTGGCCTTGCACACGGCCTTGCCAGAACGGTCCTCCACGGTGTAGTTGGCGGCAATGCGCTTGTCGGTCGCCGGGTCAAAGCCCGCGACGTCGACGCCATTCAAAATGCCCTGCAGCGCGTACGAACGCTCGCGCAGCACGCCGTCCAGGCCTTCGCCAAATTCGGGCGTCTGGATCTCGTTGGCATAGGTGGGACTCACCGTAGTGATGGCGTCGGCGTAGCGTAAGGCGCCCAGCATGTAGTTGATGCTGCAGGCGTCGCAACGCAGCTGCGACGCGGCCGCAGGAATATGCGCCACACCAAGGATGTCCTCCATCACGGTGTCGCTAAACTGGCCCTGGAACGCCACATTGTGGATCGAGAACACGGTCTTGACGCGGTCGTACAGCGGCAGGCCCTGGTAGAACTCGCGCAAGAACACGGGCGCCAGTGCCGTCTGCCAGTCGTTGCAGTGCAGGATGTCGCACTCAAAGCCGGCCGGCAGGTGCTGCAGGCTCTCGGTGATGGCCTTTGAGAAGAATGCAAAACGCTCGCCGTCGTCAAAGAAGCCATACGGATAGTCGCGCGCAAAGTAGCGCTCGTTGTCGATGAACATATAGGTGACGCCGTCGTGCTCGAGCTTCTCCAGCCCGCAGTACTCGTTGCGCCAGCCCAGGCTCACGTAAAAGTCGGCAAAGTGCTCCATCTGCGCCTTGTACTCGTCCTTGATGGTGGCGTACTTGGGCACCATCACGATAACCTCGGCGCCGGCGCGCACAAGCGCCGCAGGCAGCGAGCCCGCCACGTCGCCCAGGCCACCGGTCTTAACAAACGGTGCGCACTCGGCCGAGGCAAACACGATCTGCATCTTTTTGCTGGAATCTGCCATATTGTCTCCCATGTTGCAATTCGAGAATAGCCGCCTGGCGCTAACCGGGCGGCTATTCTACATGTTACGAGCGATGTTGCGGTGCCAACGTTAACGTACGATGGTGGTGTCGGAAGTTAACGGAGCCTTTCCCAGCACCAAGATGTTCTCGGGCGTGCCGCGAAGCTCGGTGTTGGTGGGAACCACGTTGTTCTTGTCCAGGATGGCGTTCTCAACGCGGGCGCCGCTCTTGATGATGCAGCTCTGGTTGATGATCGAGTTGGTCACCGATGCGCCCTCCTCGACCACGACGCCGCGCGACAGAATCGAGTTGCGCACGGTGCCCTTGATGATGCAGCCGGCCGAGATGATCGAGTTGCAGGCGTGGCTGCCGGTCGCATAGCGCGAAGGCGGCACGTCGTGAGCCTTGGTCAGGATCGGGCGCTCGGGGTCAAAGAGCTGATCGGCCACGGTCTGGTCGAGCAGGTCCATGCTGCGGCGATACAGCGACTTCTCGCTAAACACGCCCACGACCTCGCCCTTGTACTCGTAGCTGCACACGTCGATGTTGCCAAAGTCGCCCTGGAGTGCCTCGAGCAGGTCCAGATAGTCGGCGGCCTGGTAGTGGTCGATAATCTCGAGCAGCGTCTCGCGGTTGACGATGCAGCAGTCCATAGAGGCGTTGTCGCCGTACACGACGCCGGCGCTCACGCCCGTCAGGCGGCCGTTCTCGTTAATCTCGAGCTTGGTCTCGTCATCGACGTTGCGCGTGGCCTTGCAGTACACCACGGTCATCTGGGCACCGGAGTTCTCGTGCGCCTCGATGATGGTGTTGAGGTCCATGTTAAAGATGATGTTGGTGCCCATCATCACGACATAGGGCTTCTCCGAGCGCTGGAACAGCGTCTTGTTGGAGATGATGTCGCGCAGCAGGAAGCGCATGCCGCCCTTGGTGGTGCCATACGCGTTGCCGGGCACCATGAACAGGCCGCCCTTCTTGCGGTCCAGGCCCCAGTCCTTGCCAGAGCCCACGTGGTCGATCAGCGAGCGGTAGTTGCCCGGCATGACGACTCCAACGGTCTTGATGCCGGCATTCATCATGTTGGACAGCGGGAAGTCGATCAGGCGGTAGCGGCCCAAAAACGGAACGGACGCGATGGGGCGGTCCTTGAGCAGGACGCTGCCGTAGGTCGAAGAGTAGTTAGCGGTGATGTAACCGATGGCCTTGCGATTGATCATCGGATCATTCCCCCTTCCCGATAACGACGTCATTTCCAACGACGGCCGTATCCTTGGTGGTATCGACAGAGCCGAGCTTCACGCCCTCTTCGACCGTGGAGTTCTCGCCCAAAATAGCGCGGCAGATGTGCGCGCCGCTCTTAACGTGCGCACCCGGCAGTAGCACGGAGTCCTCGACCACGGCGCGCTCCTCGATGATGACATCGGTCGAAAGGATCGAGTGGCGAGCGGTACCGTAGATCTTGCAGCCGTTGGAGACCAGGCAGTCGTCCAGGCGGCCATCCGGGCCAATATAGTGCGGCGGACGCGTGGTGATGTTGGACATGATGGGGAAGTTCTTGTCGAACAGATCGAACTCGGGGTTGTTGCCCAGCAGGTCCATCGAGGTCTCGTGGAAGCTGGCGATGGTGCCGACGTCCTTCCAGAAGCCGTGGAACTCGTAGCTGTACAGGCGCTTGTCCTCGCCGAGCAGCTTGGGGATGATGTCCTTGCCAAAGTCGTGGCTCGAGCGCTGGTCCAGGGCGTCTTCCTCGAGGGCCTCGATCAGCACGTCGGCCGAGAAGATGTAGATGCCCATGGAAGCGAGGTTCGAATCGGGCTTCTCGGGCTTCTCGGTAAACTTGGTGATGCGGCCGTCCTCGGGGTCGGTGGTCAGGATGCCAAAGCGGCTGGCCTCCTCCCACGGCACGGGCATAACGCTCACCGTGAGGTCGGCGTTGTTCTCAATGTGCGTCTTGAGCATCTTGCGGTAATCCATGCGATACAGATGGTCGCCGGAAAGAATCAGGACGTACTTGGGGTCGTTGGCCTTGATGTAGTCGAGGTTCTGCGTAATGGCGTCGGCCGTGCCCGCATACCAGGCGCCGCCGGTCTGCGTCTCGTACGGTGGCAGGATCGACACGCCGCCGTCGCGGCTGTCCAGATCCCAAGCCTCGCCGGAGCCTACGTAGGCATGCAGCAGGTAGGGACGATATTGCGTCAGAACGCCCACCGTGTCGATGCCCGAGTTGGAGCAGTTGGACAGCGAAAAGTCGATAATGCGGAACTTGCCACCAAAGCTAACCGCCGGCTTAGCGATCTTTTGGGTGAGTGCCCCCAATCGGCTGCCCTGTCCTCCTGCGAGGAGCATCGCGATGCATTCTTTCTTACTCATCGATTTCTCCTTCTGTCATCGATGTATCTAAACCCATTAGCGACGGGCGCGGCGCTCGGTCGCGCCCGTCGAGTAATGCCGTGCTGGCAAAGGGAACTCGCCTTAAGCGTGCCAGATCTCGTCACGGTACTCGCGAATGGTTCGGTCGCTCGAGAACCAGCCGCTCGATGCGGTGTTGAGCAGCGCCTTGCGGTTCCAGGTCTCCTGGTCGCCGTAGCTGCCGGTAAGCTTCTCCCAGGCGTCCACATAGCTGCGGAAATCGGCCATGACCAGGTCGGGGTCGTTGTTGTTCATGAGCTCGTTGTAGATGCTCTCGAAGTTGCCCGAAAGACCCGCAAAGGTGTTGTCCTTGAGCTCGTCCATCACGCGGCCCAGACGCTCGCGGTCGCCGTTGAGGGTATCCCACGCAAAGTAGCTGTTGGATGCCCAGAGCTGCTCAACCTCAGGAGCGGTCAGGCCAAAGATGGCCTCGTTCTCGCGGCCGGCCAGGTCGGCGATCTCGATGTTGGCGCCGTCGAGGGTACCCAGCGTAATGGCGCCGTTCATCATGAGCTTCATGTTGGACGTGCCCGAGGCCTCCTTGCCGGCGGTCGAGATCTGCTCAGAGATCTCGGCGGCAGGGTAGATGAGCTGGGCGTTGCTCACGCGGAAGTTGGGGATAAAGCAAACCTTCATGACCTCGTTGACGCGCGGATCGTTGTTGACGACCTCGGCGACGGAGTTGATGAGGCGGATGGTCTCCTTGGCGAAGGTGTAGCTCGAGGCAGCCTTGCCGCTAAAGATGAAGGTCGTCGGCGTCACGTGGAAGTTGGGATCGGCGATGCGACGGTTGTAGATGTCCATCACCTTCATGATGTTCATGAGCTGACGCTTGTAGGCGTGGAAACGCTTCACCTGAACATCAAAAACGGTGTTGGGGTCAATGACCAGACCGGTCTCGGCCTTAACGTAGGCGGCAAGACGCTCCTTGTTGGCGCGCTTGGAGGCTCCAACGGCCTTGAGGAACTCGGTGTCGTTCTGGAACTCCTTGAGCTTCTCCAGCTCAAAGGCGTCCTTAAGCCAACCATCGCCAATGGCCTCGGTCACGAGCTTGGCGTAGGTGGGGTTGGCCTCGGCAAAGAAGCGACGGTGCGAGATGCCGTTGGTCTTGTTGTTGAACTTCTCGGGCGTCAGGGCGTAGAAGTCCTTGAGCACGATGTTCTTGATGATGTCGGAGTGGATCTTGGCCACACCGTTGACGCTGTGGCTGCAGATCACGGACAGGTTGGCCATGCGAATCTCGCCGTCCCACAGAATGGCGGTCTGGCGCAGACGCTCCTGCCAGCCCTCCTGCGTCGTATCGAACGACTCGTGCCAACGACGGCTGATCTCGTCGATGATCTGGTACACGCGGGGGAGGAGCTTGGAGAACGTGCCGATGGGCCACTTCTCCAGAGCCTCGGGCAGGATGGTGTGGTTGGTATAGCTCACGACCTGCGTCACGATGTTCCAGGCGTCGTCCCACTCGAGCTTCTTCTCGTCGATGAGGATGCGCATGAGCTCGGGGCCGCACATGGCGGGGTGGGTATCGTTGGTATGGATGGCCACGTACTGCGGC
>DAWCEJ010000055.1:0-4691 GCA_052274955.1 Collinsella sp. | reverse complement strand
CTCAAACTCATTGGCCGCGTCGAACGTGATGGGCGACTTGTACCAATCGAGCAGCGCGGCGTACTTCTGGTGATCGACGCAGCCGGCGGGCGCATAGGCCATGGCCTCGTCGACCGTGTAGGACAGGATCGGCTGAAGGTCGCGCATGAGCATCGAGAAGAGCTCGGCCAGCACGGTCTGGGCGCTGCGGCGCTCGAGCGAGCCGGGCTTGTCGCAGTACAGACGGTCCTTCAGGGCGTCGAGGTACACGTTGGAGAGCTCGGTAACCACGAAGTCGTAGAGCGCACGGTAGGCGCGCGGGAACTCGTAGCTGGCGTAGGCGTCGTCGACCTCGGCCTGGACCTGAGTCAGGCGGGCAACCATGAGCTTGTCGAGCGGCAGCAGGTCGGCAAAGGCGACGCCGTCGGTCTCGGGCTCAAACTGACCCTCGAGCTCGGAGAGCAGGAAGCGCAGCGTGTTGCGGAAACGGCGATAGGCATCGGACGTACGAGCGAGAATCTCGTGGTCGATGGAGACGTCAGAGCTGGTGTCGACGGAGGCAACCCACAGACGGATGATGTCAGCGCCCATCTCGTCGCAGACCTTATTGGGGTCAATAACATTGCCGAGCGACTTGGACATCTTGCGGCCCTGGCCATCGAGCGTGAAGCCCTGCGAGACGACCGCCTTGTACGGAGCATGGCCGTTGGCACCCACCGAGGTGAGCAACGAGCTCTGGAACCAACCGCGATGCTGGTCGGAGCCCTCGAGATACACGTCAGCCGGGTACTCAAGCTCGGGTCGATACTCGCAGACGGCCTTCCAGGACACGCCGGAGTCCCACCACACGTCGAGAATGTCCTTATCAGCCTTGAGGTGATGGCCGCCACACTTGGGGCAAACGCAAGCCTCGCCCAGGTAGCTCTCGGGAGCGTCGGTGAACCAGGCGTCGGAGCCCTTCTCGTGGAAGAGCTTGATGACGGCGTCGAGCGTGGCGTCGTTCATGACCTTCTCGCCGCAGTCGGCGCAAGTGTAGCTGGGGATAGGCACGCCCCAGTTGCGCTGACGGCTGATGCACCAGTCGGGACGCTGCTCGACCATGGCGCCGATGCGGTTGGCGGCGTGAGCCGGATACCACTTGACGTTCTCGCGGACCTCTTTGCCAGCCTGCTCGCGCAGACCGGTCTTGTCCATCGAGACGAACCACTGGTCGGTAGCACGGAAGAGCACAGGGTGCTTGCAGCGCCAGCAGTGCGGATAGCTGTGCGTGATCTTCTTCTCGAGGACCAGGGTGCCGCGCTCGCGCAGGAACTCGATGATGTGCGGGTTGGCCTCGTCGGTATCCATGCCGCTGAAGGGGCCGCCGGTGCCAAACTCCTCGCCGGTGTAGAACTTGCCGTCGTCATCGACCGGCATGCAAATGTCGGTGATGCCCTCCTTGAGGCAGGCGAAGTAGTCGTCGACGCCGTGACCGGGCGAGTTGTGGACGATACCGGTACCGTCATCGACACCGACGTAATCGGCCAACAGCGCAACGCCCTCGACACCGTCAAAGATCGGCTGCTTATAGTGAATGTGATGGAAGGTCTCGGCGGGAACCACATAGGGCTTGCCGTCGACCACAACCGGGGTGTACTCCCAGCCAAACTCCTCGCAGCACTTGGGAGCAAGGTCCTCGAGCATGACCTCGGCGCGGCCGTCGTGCTCAACGGCGACGTAGGCGGCACCGGGCTTGAGAGAAACTGCCTGGTCGGAGGGGATGGTCCACGGCGTGGTCGTCCAGATGATAAAGTCAACCGGGCCGTCGAAGTTCTCGAGGCCGGCGGGCTTGGAGGTCATCTCAAAGCGCACGAAGATGGACGGGCTCGTCTCGTCGGAGTACTCAATCTCGGCCTCAGCAAGTGCGGTATGGCAGTGCTTGCACCAGTGGACGGGCTTGTGACCGCGATAGATCATGCCCTTGTCGAACATGGCCTTGAAAACCTCGATGTCGGCGGCGTCATGCTGGTGATAGAGCGTCAGATAGGGGTTGTCCCAATCGCCGAGCACGCCCAGGCGACGGAAGCCGGCCTTCTGCAGCTCGATGTTCTCGACAGCGAACTTATTGCAAAGCTCACGGATCTTAGCCGTGGAGGTCTGGTTGAACTTCTCGGTGCCGAGCTTCTCCTCGACCTTATGCTCGATCGGCTGGCCATGGCAGTCCCAACCGGGAACATAGGGAACCTCATAGCCCTGCATCATCCAGTAACGGTTGATCATGTCCTTGGAGATCTTGTTCATGGCATGGCCGATGTGAATCGGGCCGTTGGCGTACGGAGGACCGTCGTGCAGCACGAACTTCTTGTGACCCTCGTTCTTCTTCAGAACCTGCTCGTAGACCTTGTTGTCCTGCCAGTCCTTGAGTCGCTTGGGCTCGGACTTGGAAAGACCGGCACGCATGGGAAAACCGGTCTTGGGCAGATTCATCGTCTGCTTGTACTCGTTTGCCACGGTACCCCTTTCATGTCATGGGCGCACACGCCCGTTGGGCACCAAAAAAGCGCCCGTCCCTACAAGCTGGGACGAAGCGCCACAAAACGAGCTGTACGCCCGCAAAAGCTCTTCGTTTAACCACCCAGCTTAGATGCCCTCGCCCGCGTATTCGCGCGCTCGCATCCGTTACTCGGCTGGCCTGTATCGACGACCATCTCGGCGATATCTACTAAGACGTGTCTGCGCGGCACGTCCGTTGGGACCGCAGCTCCGGGGTGATTTTCATCGGTCGCATGCACGGGTTCTCAGCGCTTCCCGCTCTCTGTAGCATGCGGACGGCCGACTACTCGTCCCCATCAACGCTTATGCGGTGTATGCTAGCACGTTCCGCGTCGGCAAAAAACCCTCAACACTGGTTTTATACGTTCGAAATTTCTCGCTATTACAAGCCTTCACTAGGAGCAAAATACCTGAAAGCACTTTATCGAACGAAAGAAGGCTGCTATGCGCACAATTGGAATGAGCGACTACACCGTTGGCGAGGATTGCTTTACCGAGCTGCCAACTGCACTGGCGGAGTACGGCGCGAAGAAAGTCGCCATCATTGGCGGCAAGCGAGCCCTGGCTGCGGCGCTGCCGGGAATCGAGGCGGCACTTGAAGGTACCGATGTCGAGGTCCTGGAGACGCGCGTCTATGGCACCAACAGTACGCGTGCCAATATCGCCAAGGTCGTAAACTCCCCTGCCTGCCAGGAAGCCGACGTGCTCATCGCATGCGGCGGCGGCAAGGCGCTCGACACCGTGAAGACCGCAGCCATCGAGCTCAAGAAGATCGTCTTCACCGTCCCGACGATCTGTTCTAACTGCTCCGCCGCGACCGCCATTGCCGTTGTCTACAACGACGACGGCTCGCTCGAGGGCTATTCGTACCCCAACCGACCCGCGCACATCTTCATCAACCCCAAGATCATCGCCGAGGCACCGGCAGAGTACTTCTGGGCCGGCGTGGGCGATGCCCTGTCTAAGCAGCCCGAGGTCGAATACGCCACGAGCGCCGGCAACCTAGAGCACACGGCAGGCCTTGGCCTGGCACTCGCCCATACCTGCTCCGAGCCGCTGTTTACCTATGGTGTGCAGGGTCTTGAGGATGTGCGCCAGAATCTGTCGAGCGAGGCCGTCAAGCAGATCGCGCTCGACATCGTGGTCAACACGGGCTATGTCTCGAACCTGACCAACCAGAACGATTATTACTACAACTCGAGCGTGGCACACGCGTTCTACAACGCTACCTGCAGCATTCCGCGTGAGGGCACCTACCTGCATGGCGAGGTCGTGAGCCTGGGCGTGCTGGTACTGTTTGCCTATACGGGCGATACCGAGAACCTTGAGCGCTACGCCGCCTTCAACAAGCAGATGGGCCTGCCCGTGACGCTTGAGCAGGTCGGGCTTTCCGAGGCTGATATCCCTGCCCTGTGCGAATACGCGCACGCCACCAACGAGTGGAAGCAGGGTAACCCTGAGCCCTTCACCGACGAAAAGTTCGCCGCCGCCATCAAGGCCGCAAATGCCTACGGCCACACCCTCTAGTTCTAACCCAAAACCACCACAAGGGAGCAGTACCTTTGTGGTGGTTTTTTATTGCACCACCATTCAGTTCGTACTCGAACCCGGTTCTTTACGAGAAAGGGTTCGGGTACGATTTTTTATCGGAAATTCTGCGGAAGGACTACTCGGAACGGTAAACAGGAACGAACAAAGGCAGGGTATCATCGTGGTGATGGTATCCTGCCTTTTGTTTTGCGGAACCAAGTTCGCTTTATGCGAACTTGATCGCCACTTATATGGCGCATTGATGGCAATTGCTGCGTACGTGCGTACCGGGAGCCCGTACACCTCTGGCAAGGCGTAACACACTAGACTTTGTTCCAAAGTCCGTGTGCTAAGGGGGCAGGCCCCTTAGAATTCCTGTGGAGTGTGTACGCACGTACGCAGGAAAACGGCAAAATTTCACTATTTCGGGGCGTTCTTTCATCGGAGCGTATGGTATACACGGCTTAGTTCAACAAATAAGAATTTATATATAAAGGAGAATACTGATGAAACTGTTTTTATGTTCGCACTTTTCAAGTGTAGGAAGTCTGATAAAGGAGGAAATTGAAAATAAAAAAGTCGCATTTATTCCAACAGCTTCGCTGCATGAAGGCTACACCGGTTATGTCGGCTCGGCTCGAAAATTATTC
>DAWCEJ010000054.1:0-14590 GCA_052274955.1 Collinsella sp. | reverse complement strand
ACGGTCCCGGGCTGACAATTTCGACTGTAATGGACGTTCCCTTTCTGCCGGCAGAAAGGGACTGTCCCCAACTGCCGGGAGTGACCGTTTAGCGGTGCGGCGGCTGAATGGGCAGGCTGAGCTGGTATCCTTATGCGAAACTGTCTCAACTCGATAGGATTTCATGTGAAACCTTCCGCCGTCCTTCGCTTGGCTCTATATCGCACCCTGGCCGTCGCGCTTGCCGCGCTCGCCATACTGAGCGCCGTCATGCCCGCCCCCGCCTTTGCCGCCGACTCCGACCAGCAGGTCAAGACGGTCCGCGTTGGCTGGCTCGTCAACAACAAAGGCTTCCAGGAAGGCATGCCGGGCGAGCGACTCTCGGGGTGGGGCTACGAGTACCTCCAGACCCTCTCGTATTACACAAAGGGCTGGCAATACGAATACGTTAGCGGCACCTTCTCCGAGCTTATGGACATGCTCGAAGCAGGCGAAATCGACCTCATGCCCAACATCTCGTATTCGGCAGAGCGCGAGCAGAAGCTGCTCTTTTCCTCGAACCCCGAGGGCACCGAGCGCTACTACATCTACGCCAGGCCCGACCGCGACGATCTGGCCAAGGGTGACCCCCGGGCGCTCCAAGGCCTCACCATCGGCTGCAACTCTGGCGTTATGCAAACTATCGTCGGCCAACAGTGGCTCGCCGACGAAGGCGTCACCTGCACCTATAAAGAAATCGACACCGGCAGTGCCCTCTTTGAGGCGCTTGCAGACGGCGAGGTCGACGCCGTCATCATGAACGATACCATTTCGTCGCCCGATGCGTCACCCATGTTCTACGTAGGCTCGAGCGACTACTATTTTGCCGTTCCCAAAAGCCGACCCGATCTGATGAACGACATCAACGCCGCCATGACGATCATCGCCCGCGATAACCCGCGCTATAACGAGGAAGTCAAATCGAGTTACTCGACCCAAAACAGTGGCTCGTCATCGCTCACCGGCCCCGAGACCACCTGGCTCAAAGCAAACGGCAATACCATCACGCTCGGCTATCTTAAAAACCAACTTCCCTACTGCACGCAAAATGACGACGGCGAGATGGAAGGATCGCTCGCCTCGCTTGCAACGACGTTGCACGACAAGTTTGGTATTACGGTCAAAACAATCGCACTCTCGAACAACAGGCAAATGATCAAAGCCCTTTCCAACGGAACCATCGATGTCGCCCTGCCATTGTTTCGCGACTACTGGCTCGCCGAGCAGACAGAGGTCATCCAGTCAAACTCGATGGGAACGGTTTCGCTGACCGCCATTCACAGTGGCAAAAACCTGAACAGCGACCTTAAGAACATCGCTTGTACAAAGAGCACAATCGTTAACCGTTTTGAGCTCGAAAGTCTCTTCCCGAACGCAACAGTAACCGAGTACTCGAATGACGGCGAGGTGCTCAAAGCCCTCAATGAGGGGAAGGCACGTTGCATCATTGTCCCCAGCACGCGCCTGGAAACTCTCCGCGACACCTACGACATCGAGGATTTCGAAACACAGGAACTCACCAACACGGCGCAGCTATCGTGTTTAATTTCGCGCGGCAAGCCCGAGCTGCTGGGAATCATCAATAAGGGCATCGTCAATGCAGGTGAATCGCTCTCTGCAAACAGCTATTTCCCCACATCGTACTCGGCGCAAGAATCGGACACGTTCCAGTTTTTCTATCGCAACCGCACCGCCATTGCGACTGTTATCATCTGCATCTTGCTCACCAGCATCGCCATCCTTGTCTGGTCGCTTTACCGCGCACAGGAGGAACGGCAGAAAGCTGATGCCGCCAACACCGCCAAAACCGCTTTCCTCACGCGCATGAGCCACGACATCCGCACGCCGCTCAACGGCATCCTGGGCCTTATCGAAATTGAGGAATTGAGAGAAGGCGACATGCAGGTCGCCCGCGAAAGCCGCGCCAAGGCGCGCGTTGCCGCCAATCACCTGCTGTCACTGATTAACGACATCCTCGAGATGGGCAGGATCGAGGAGTGCAAAGTGACGCTCGAGCACGAATCATTCAACCTTAAAGAGCTGTGCGACAATGCGCTCGTACTGTGCAAGCTCCGCGCATCGGACCGCGGCATAACCATGCTCGACACCAGCGAGCCCTACGCTGTCGATCAATATATGATCGGCAGCCCCACCCATATTCGGCAGATCCTTGTCAACCTGCTCGACAACAGCATCAAGTACAACAAGCACGGAGGCACCGTCACGTTCTCATCGACCATCAAACCGGTCGACGACGAGCACGCCGTGTTTTGCTTTAGCGTCTCGGATACCGGCATTGGTATGACGCCCGAGTTTTTGACGCACATTTACGAGCCGTTTGCCCAGGAAGGCGACGATGCGCGCAGCAAGTTCCAAGGAACCGGCATTGGCATGTCTATCGTCAAATCGCTCATCGACATGATGGGCGGCACGATTGAGATTTCGAGTGAGGTTGGCGCGGGAAGCACGTTCAACGTCCAGATACCGCTCGATATCGACAAGAACCCTCAGGCGAAAGAACGTGCGTCCAAGCAAGCATACAGTTGCTCGCTTGCCGGCATGAACGTCCTTTTGGCAGAAGACAACGAGCTCAATGCCGAAATTGCCCAGGCTCTACTCGAAAGCGAAGGCATCGTCGTAACGCGCGCCGCCGACGGCAACAAAGCAGTCGACCTATACGTTAGTCGTCCCGCCGGCAGCTTCGATGCGATCCTGATGGACATCATGATGCCGGGCATGGATGGCTACGAGGCAACCCGCGCGATTCGTCTGAGCGAAAAGGCCGATGCAGCCGACATCCCCATCATCGCGCTCACCGCCAACGCCTTTGCCGAAGACGCCAAGGCGGCACACGATGCCGGTATGAACGCCCATCTGCCCAAACCGCTCGACTTTAACAAGCTCAAAAACATACTCGCCCGCATCAAGAAAAACGGAACTGTTTCGCTATAGTTTGCGTTTAACCACCATGCACAGCCAGAAAGGAAGCCAACGATGTTTAGGCCCTTACGTCGAAAGAAACGCGCCATCACTGACGAGGAAGCGCGCGAGTTGCTCGCCACCTGTAAGCGCGGTGTCTTTGCCGTCAACGGCGATGATGGCTACCCCTATGCCATTCCCGTCAACTACTTCTTTGACGCCGAGCACGACAAGATTTATTTCCATGGCGCCAAGGCCGGCCACAAGGTCGATTCGCTCAGGCGTGACGATAAAGTCTGCTTTACCGTTTACGGCAACGAGTGGTACAAGGACGGCGACTGGGCTCCTTACGTCATGAGCACCGTGGTCTTTGGCCGTTGCCGCCTGGTAGATGAAGCGCCTGCGTTTATCGAGGACAAAGTCCGCCAGCTCGCGCTTAAGTACTACCCTTCTGCCGAAGAAGTCGAGGAAGAAATCGCCAAAGACATCAAGGGCGTCCAACTCTACGAGATTTCAATTGAGCATCTTTGCGGCAAGCAGATTCAGGAAAAGTAGCGAATGCGGAAAACGCGCTCGCTACCCTCTGCGCCCCATGCGCCCACGCATTTTGACGGCGTGGGCGCATGGGGCAGCACTCGAATCGAGCGCCCCCTATACCCCAAAAACGTAGCGGTCCAGGCGGTCGCACGCTTCCCTCACGCGCGAAAGCGGCAGCGCCAGATTCACGCGAATGTGGCAGGGTCCGTGGAACGGACGGCCATCCTGATACCCCACGCCCACGCGCGCCCCCTCGTCAAGCAGCCACTGAATATCGCGGCCATGCTCGCGACACCACTCGGTGCAGTCCAGAAACACCATGTACGTGCCCTGCGGACGCGAATAGCCCACACCCTCAAAATGCTCGTCCACGTAATTGCAGAAGTACTCGATATTGCCGGCAAGCACCTGGTTGAGCTCGTCCACCCACTCGTAGCCTTGCGGCTGGTAGGCACCGATAAGCGCATGCATGGAGAGGACGTTCATCTCGTTGTAGTGCGTCTTGTTGGACACGGCGCACACGCGGTCGCGCAGCGTCTCGTTATAGATGATGTGGTAGCTGCCGACCAAGCCCGCCAGGTTGAACGTCTTGCTCGGCGCATAGAGGGCAACCGTGCGCATGCGGGCATCCTCGCTCACCGACTGCGTCGGGATATGCTTGTGCCCCGGCAGGATGATATCGGACCAAATCTCATCCGAGATCACCACGCAATCGTGCTGGCGATAGATATCCATGGCTCGCTCGATCTCGTCGCGCTCCCATACGCGGCCGCAGGGATTGTGCGGCGAGCAGAACACGGCGGCATGGATATGGTTTTGTGCGAGCTTGCGCTCCATGTCCTCAAAGTCCATGCGCCACACGCCCTGGTCGTCGAGTTTAAGCGGGCTGTGGACAATGCGATAGCCCGCGGCCTCGATGGACTTGGTAAAGCCGATGTAGGTGGGACTGTGGACCAGCACCGCATCGCCCGGCTGGACATATGCGCGCAACGTCGACACGCCACCGCCCAGTACGCCGTTTTCGTAGCCGATATGCTCCGGCGCCAAGCCCTCAACGCCGTTGCGACGGCTCTGCCATTCGATGATGCGGTCGAAGTACTCGTCGCGCGGATTGAAATAGCCAAACATGGGATGCTGGGCGCGCTGAATGATGTGTTCCTGAACCGTGGGCACCGTGGCAAAATTCATATCCGCCACCCACATGGGGATGCGGTCGAAGCCCTCGTCGGGTGCGTTCGGAGCCATGCCGGGAATCTCGCCCCAGGAGTCAACGGCGATGGCGTCCATGCCGTGGCGGTCGATAAGCGAAGTAAAGTCGTATTTCATGCTGAGCTCCCATGCAAAGCGGATTGTTTTGGTAGGCGTTATTGTCCACCAGCATGGGCGGTTTTGGCATGGGGTTTGGCGTTGAATTTGGCGGGTGCAGACGAATGGCCGGTTAGTCCTGCGCCTCGTTGACGGCGGTTATCTTCAACCTGGTTCCGTCGACCGTAAACGATATGTCGAGCCCAGCGTAAGCCAAATGGTAAATGCGGTTTGGCTCGTGTTTGCTGCCCGCGCGGCGCGGATCCTGGTGAAGAACCTCGACCAAACCGGGGAGCTTTTCAGGCGGGACCATATCCTGCAGCACTTGCGGAAACTCGACGTCGAGCTCTTGCCACGGCGCGTCTTCAATCCAGCCGCCCGTCGCATCCGGGTGACAGTCGGCAAATGGAATGTAGGGCTTGATGTCGTAGATGGGCGTGCCGTCGCGCAGGTCGGCCCCCAGTATATGGATGATCGGGCCATCATCGGTGAGCTCAACACGGCTGAGCTTGACGCAGGTGAGCCCGATGGGATTAGGGCGAAACGGACTGCGTGTGGCAAACACGCCCACACGCTCGGCTCCACCCAGACGCGGCGGGCGCACGGTTTTCGACCATTTTGCGTTGGTGCCGGACCTGTCCTGCGTTTTGGCATCGGCGGCTATGTCTTTAGCCGTGCCGCCGGGCGTTCCGTTTTCGAAGCACCACAGCAGCCATAGGTGAGAGAAGGAGTCCAGACCCTCAACTGCAGCGTTGGAGGCAAATTCCGGCTCAAAGACGATGCGTCCCTGCAGATGGGGCGCCAAAAAGCTGTTGCGTGGGATGCCGAACTTCTGCGGCAGGTCGGTATGTATGTGTGCAATAGGTTCCATGCCGGTCATTGTACGGCATGGAGGCGTGGGGTGTTGCGCGCAATTCTTCGCCGCGGTCCCCGTCGCGCAACCAACGGTTGCTTGGAAGGGTGCCGGCCGCCGCGTATGCTTAAAGCAACAAACAGCAGAAAGGAGCCGTTATGGCCTTTGCAGAAAAGCTCATCGCTGTCCGTCGCGCCCATCACCTTACCCAAGAGCAGCTCGCCGCCAAGCTCTTCGTCACACGCCAAGCCGTCAGCCGTTGGGAACGCAGCGAGGTCACACCGGGCATCGACATGATGAAGCTCATCGCCGCCGTAACCGGAGAACCGCTGTCCCACCTGCTCGAAATGCCCGAGCACTATTGCCAGAGCTGCGGCATGATACTCACGCCCGACGACTGCGGCACCGATGCCACGGGCACCGCGACCGATCATTACTGCAAGTGGTGCTACGACCACGGCAAGTACACCTATGACACCACCATGGAGGCAATGATTGAGGATTGTGCCCCGCGCCTGGCACAAAACACCGGCATGTCGCTCGACGAAGCCGTCTCGCTCATGGGCGCCGTCCTGCCGCAACTGGAGCGCTGGCGCACCGTGCAGGAAAACGAGGCGCGCTACGGTGCCGAGGCGCGGGCGCGCTACGGCGATGAGGCTATCGATGCAGCAAACGAAGCGTTGCTGGACATGGACCCCGAGACATGGAACGACATGAAGGAACTTGAACGCGCTATTCTGGGCCAGCTCTCGATTGCCATGGGCATTGGCGACCCAGAGAGCAACGAGGCTCGTAAGCTTGTCGCGATGCATCGTCGCTGGATTGCTCTCAACTGGGGATGCGAGCCCCAAGACGAGGCGTACCTGGGCCTCGCCCACGGTTATCTTGCCGACCAGCGCTTTGTTGACTACTACGACAAGCCCTGCGCCACCGGAGCCACGGCGTTTCTGGTCCAGGCCATCGAGTCTTCGTTGACGCGCGCATAGACCGCGGCGGCTTTGGGTATTTCAATCAAAACCTCAACCGATTGGAGACCTATGGCTACTAATCACGAGCTCGCGCTGTACGTTATGACCGGCTGCCCGTATTGCTTAAAGGTCAAGCACTTTTTGGCCGATAACGGCGTGACCATTCCCGAGCGCAATATCTCGACCGATTCCGATGCCGAACAGACACTCATCGCCGTCGGCGGAAAACGCCAGGTTCCCTGCCTGTTCATCGACGGCAAACCACTCTACGAATCGAGCGACATCATCGCGTGGGTGCAGGAAAACCTGCTCTAGTACGCACGCTCTGTCCGTCCAGGGCCCCAACCCATACGACCCAAACATGTACACCAGCATCCAAAGTCGACATTTTTCGACATCTTTGGATGCTGGTGTACAGCTTTTGCGGGTAGTCATCGGGGACGTTCTTAAATGCCTAGTCGCTAAAGAACGTCCCCGATGTCTAACTAGCCGCGGAAGCGAGCTGTGGGTGCGAGTGGCTGCTCGCGAAAGACCCGCTCGACGGCGGCGCGGTATTCGTCGGCCTTTTTGGTCTTACGTACGAGCTTGTGAACGGTAGCGGGGTCGGCGAAAGCGCACTTGGCGTAGAACCACCACTCCTTCATACGAAAGACCGCGTTGCCGCCAATCTCTTCTGCATAGGCCGCAAACAGCGTGTCGTGGAAACGTTGCAGTTCGGCTGCCGTGACAGCGGGACTGCCCTTAACCATGCGAGCCAGCGCGGGGTTCGCGAGCAGGCCACGCCCCAACATCACATGGCGCGTGCCGGGATAGGCCTCCACCAGCGCGTCCATATCCTCAAGATCAAAAATGTCACCGTTATAGGCCACGGGGAACGGCGCACGCTCCAGCGTCTCGCCATAAAACTCTTTGCGCGGCGAGCCCGTATAGCGGTCCTTCTGTACGCGCGGATGCACGATCAGCTCTGCCAACGGCATGCGGCAATACAGATCGAGCACGCGCTCGTATTCGTCGTCATTCTCCAGCCCCAGCCTGGTCTTTACCGACACCGGCAACGGCGACCGCTCGCACACATCGCTTAAGAACGCCTCGAGCTCGTCGAGATTGCGCAAGAAACCCGAGCCCTTGCCCTTGGCGACAACCGTTCCCGAAGGGCAACCCAGGTTGAAATTGACCTCGCGGTAGCCCATGTCGGCGAGCACCTGTGCCGCCCACACAAACTCGTCCGCGTTCTTGGACATCAGCTGAGGCACCACGTTGAGCCCCTGGTTATTGGCAGGATCGATCTCCTTAAACGCCTTGCCGCCAAAGCGGTTTCCCACCCGCGGCGGCGGCAAAAACGGCGTGTAATAGCAATCGAGCGCACCGAAGCACTCCGCATGCACGCGACGGAACACATGCCCGGTAATCCCCTCCATAGGGGCCAGCGAAAGGATCATCTACTCTTCTCTCATATCAACACAACAAAGGGGCCGTCCCTTTGTCACATGCATTATGCCTTGCGCTTCAGGCGATTCACAAGGAAGAGGTAGCTACTGAACGATGACCACCCTCCAGCCGCACCCCATACAACGAGGTCTAATACTTTTCCCGAGAAGTGAACGAGTGAAAACGGGCCCCCGAAGCATCGGCACTTTCGAGATGCAATTTCCTGCGGTTTTGCCAGCCAAATCCTGCGGGTTTGACGTCTAAAAATGTCGATGCTTCGGAGGCCCAAGTATGGCCGTTCACCTCTCGGAAAAGTATTAGACCTCGATTTACATGCCACTCAATGTGACAAAGTGGCTGCTCCTTTGTCACATTCGATGAAAAAGGGCACCGATGTTAGTCGATGCCCCAAAGCGGCTGCAGGTTAAGCCCTACAGCGTATGTCTAAGACGAATCGAACTATTCGTCCCAGGAGAGGTTCTTACCAGTCTTTTTTGCCAGCAGCAAGAACAGGCCGATAATAACGTTGCATGCGATGCAGAAGATGAAGACGCCCTGGAAGGAGCCGACAAGCTCATAGACCTTCATCATAACGGGCATGCCAAAGGCGCCGACGATATAGCCCACGGAGCAGATCGGCGCGAAGATGCGACCGAAATCGCGGGAGCCAAAGACATCCATAACCAAAACGGTCAGGGCAGTGCCAGCGATGACGTACATTACGTCGTTCACGCCTGCTGCGAGGATGCTGAGCGTCGAGTTGCTGCTGCTCATCATGAGCATGACAAAGGAGAGGATGGAGACAGCGAGCCAGCCCAGAATGGCCTTCGTGCTGCCGAACCTATCGCAGGTGGTGCCGACGATCGGGTTAAGGAACATGTCGAAGAGCGATGCGGCGGAAACCATGAAGCCACCCACCATGGGGTTGAAACCAACCTCGGAAGCATACGTCGGGAAGAGCTGGTTCATGCAGCAGGTGAGCTGGACGAGGCAGAGGAAGCCGATGCAGAAGAAGAAAGCAGGCGACTTGATGGCGCGTGCATAGCTGACGCCACGTGCGCTATCCTCGGCCGTCTCCTCAGTCTCGGCGACCGTCTCACCTTCGACGTAACCATAGGGCAACATGCCCTTGTCCTGAGGCTTGTAGCGGATAATCAGGATGGAAGCGGGGAGAATCAGCACGGCGGAGACGCCGGCGAGCACCAGATAGCCAGTTCTCCAGCCAGCGGCCTCAATGACAGAGGTGATGACGGGGCTCATGATGAGCATATAAATCGAGTTTACTGCCCAAGCAAGGCCAATCGCCAGGCCACCGGATTTTTGGAACCACTGGTCAATAACATCGGACATGGCAACGCCGGTGGTGAAGGCGAAACAAACGCCAATCAGGGCGCCAGCGGCGATGAACATCCAGACTTCGGTGTAGAAGGCCATGCCTGCGCCGGCGGCGAGCAGAATAAGCTCGACGACGGGGAGCCAAACCTTGCCAACAACCTTGGGGATGAGTTTTCCGACAAACGGAAGCGCCGCCGCAAGACCGATGAGCGTCGCGGTGAAGTAATACGAGAAGATGGAGTAGTCAAACCCGAACTCCTCGCACACGGGCGCGACGAAGGAACCGGCGATTACGCTATAGGATCCGGTCGTGCCAGCAGACATGAGGCCGAGCGCGATTACGAGAACCCATGCGTAGACCTTGCTGCTCTTTAACTTTGCATTTTCCATTGAAACAGCTCCTAGAGACCCAGAAGGGCGCACATAACGGCTTTGATGGTGTGTTGACGGTTCTCTGCCTCGCGGAAGATGACGGAGGCGTTTGCCTCGAAGCACTCGTCTGCGATCTCAAAGCCCTCGGTGATGATTTCGCGGTGCAGGTCGTTCTTGCACTGCTCGAGGAGCATCTTGCCAACGCGGTGGTCGGCATTGTGGACAGAAGGAAGCTCGTGCATGCAGAAGATGTTGGGGTTGTTGGTGCGCTTGCACAGCTCGCTGGTGACGCGATAGGGATACAGGGACTCGGCATCGCCCAGCCAGGAGTTGTAGTCGTCGGGATCCATGACCTCGTCGCCGCACTCGGGGTTGATGTAGCGCCACTCCTCGGTAACGATAACGTCAACGCCATCCAGGGCATCGAGGTCAGAGGTGATGGTAAAGGTCCTATTGGGAGCGTACTTGGCGTAGCAGGCCTCGACCTCTTCGATCATTTCCTTGCACATCTGATGACGGAGGTCGTCGGGGCCGATGGCGAGGAAGTCCATGTCGAGCATAGCGCACAGGCGGCCATACCACACCGGAGCGCCAGCGCAGTTGCCAACGAAAGCCATCTTCTTGCCACGGCTCGTGCGCAGGCCGCCCCATTGCTCTTCCATCGTAAGAGCGTCGGCGAGCATCTGGGTCGGGTGATCGCCAAGGGTAAGGGCGTTGATGACCGGGATGTCAACCAGGTCGGCGACGTCATAGAGGAACTGCTCGTCCTTCTGTGCACGGTAGACGATGAGGTCATACATGCCGTTAAAGACGCGCATGGCATCCTTGATGGTCTCGCAGTCACCCATGTGGGAGTTGGTCAGATAGGTGAAACCCATGCCCAGGTCGTTGCAGGAGGTCTCGAACGCGCAGCGAGTGCGGGTCGAACCCCACTCAAAGTTGGCGAGAACGTTCTTGCCGGGGAAGTAGCGCTGGTCGACGCCGGACTTCTTCTGAGCCTTAAGGTTCCAGGCAAGATCGATGAGATAGCGGAAATCCTCGGAGGAGAGATCATGGATGTTGAGGTAATCGCGACCGCGGAGGCTGTTGTTCATGTTTATTTCCTTTCTATTGATCAATAGATAAATGTCGAATGTGTCCCCGAGGGAAACACGGATTTCCCTCGGGGAGCGGTATATGTGGCGCCTAAGCCAAAGAGCGCAGGCTCTGAGGCTCACTAACGACTGGCTGCCACGTCCTTAGTCCAGCAGTGCACGCCGCCGCCGGACAGGTTAAGCGCGAGAGAGTCGATCATGATGACCTTGCGATCAGGGAAGCAGCTCTCAAGAACTGCCTTGGCCTGCTCATCCTTCTCTTTCACGATTTCGTTCATGCCCTCGTGGTAGTAACGCTGGCCAAGAACGACGCCGTTGCAGATCAAGAAGTTGCAGTAGCTCGCTGCGGCGTAGAAGTGGACGGGTCCTTCGGGCCAAGGAGTGCCATCCATGAACTTGCCGCCCATTTCATCAATGAAGCCCTTGTACAGCTCGTAATCCTCGTCGCCGGGGGCGATGACGACTTCGATCGGCTCGGCGGTGGGCATGCGGACGATCTCGAAGGGCTTGCCCTCCCAGTCTGTCTCTTTGCTCAGAATTTCGTAGGCTGCCTCAATGCGGCGGCGAGACTCTGCACCAGCCTTGCTCGAAGCGGCTTCTTCATCGGACACCTCGGCAAGAAGAATCTTGTTCGGGGTGATAAAGCGGCACATCTCATCGATATGGGCCGCAAAACTCATGCCAAAGACGGGGGGTTCCGTCTTCCTTCTCGTCGAGAATGCCCAGTCGATAATCATCGTCCTCGAGCATAGGCTGCGGAAGCCAGATGACCTTGTTGAGGTTGTAGATGCGCTTGTACTCGGCCTCAACTTCCTCTTTTGTGAACTCGGGATTGCGCTTGCGGCATTCCGTGTCCTCGATGGCGATCAGGGTGCCGTGACCGTCAAACTCGCGGTCGCCGCCCTCGGATACCATTTCGGAATTCACGATATCAAAGCAGCCGAGTGCAACGGCCATGTGAACGGCTGCCTTGCGTGCAGACTGACACTCCGGGGAGTTCTTGTCCCACACGCCGTAGTAGGTCCAAGCGGGGTTGACCATATAGGAATGGCCCTTGTCGTCGACCATGATGCTGGGGCCGTTGTCGCGGACATAGAAGTTGGAGTCTTCGAACTGCGTGATCTCGATACGATCGAGATCGACCCCCTCCTCCTTCAGGCGCGAGCAGGCTTCCTCGTAGGAGCCCGGGGTGCCGCAGTTGAGGTTGACCGTAACGTCGCCATACTCGAGCAGAGCCTTGATTACATCAACGCAGGGCTGGCGGTTATCGAAGCCCTCTGCGCGAATGTAATCGGGAAGCCATGTCACATAGACGTTGGAGCGCTTCTCGAACTCGCCCGGCATACGATAGTTCTCGTACATGGTTGGTCCTTCCGTCGTGTTTCCCGCGATGCTGCCCGGCCGCGACAATAGCGGGGTTTCACCTGCTATAGTACTACTATACCTACCGTTCGGTAGATAGTTTTGAATAATTGCCGCTCGCCTACTGATACATACCGTTCACCGTATATAGTGGTCATGTTTGGACACGAATTGATGTTCCGTTGCCATCCTTAATAATGTTGGTAGTGCGGAAGTGATTTGCGATGGAGAAATGCAGCGTGAGCACAAGAAAAAAAATATTGGACGCAATGTACGATCTTGTGGCAGAAGTCGGTTATGACAAAGCGTCTATCGGAAAGATTTGCGACTTTGTCGGTATATCCAAGCCGTCGGTGTACTACTACTTTCCCTCTAAAGAGGAGATTTTCACTACGCTCTTGGACAGCATGTTTCCGACCATTGACTATCAGCGCGACTACTCGCTAATAGTCGATAGGGACGGGTTCAAGGCCGCGCTTATCGAGCTCGGCAATTCAGTTATAGGTGGCTATCGAAGCGATGAAAAGCGCCGGCGCGTGCTGGCCGAGGTTAGCGTTCAAGCAAATCGAATTCCTGCAGTTCAGGAACGTCAAGCGACGGCGACCAAACGAACCATGGATGCGCTTAAAGACATCCTTCTTCATGGTGTAGAGATTGGCGCGTTTTCCGATAGCGCCGACGTAATGCTCTACGTACAAATTCTTTATACCGTTCTGGAGGGAGCAAGCAATACGGTCGCTCAAGGTGAGGATATTGATGAAAAAGCGGTTTGGGCGGGAATAGTCGAGCTTATGTTCAAATAAACCAGCCAAGCTGAAGCGCATGTTGGCACCCATGGTGCCTGCGGGCAACCTTTAAAACGAAAACAGGGGTCGACTCCAGTCTGGCTTGGAGTCGACCCCTGTTGCGTGGCAATCTATGCCGATGCAAATCGGCGCTTATTACTTTTCAGCAGCCTTATTGAGAAAGCCGGAAACGATAGCAAACGCAGCAATCATAAGGTTGCAGGCAATGCAGAAGATAAATACTCCCTGGAATGACCCCGCCATGCCGTAAACCTTCATCATGACCGGCATTCCAAAAGCACCGACGACATAGCCCGCTGAGCAAACGATCGAATAGATCCTTCCAAAATCGCGTGATCCAAAGAGCGAGAGTAGAAGCATCGGCATTGCGGTTCCAACGATGGCGAACATGACATCGTTTACACCAGCTGCAATGATGGAAACGGTCTCATTGCTTCCGCCAATGATAAGAAGCAGGAATGAAAGAATGCTGACACCTGTCCATGCGACCGTTGCTTTAATAGCGCCAAGCTTGTCGCATGTTTTGCCCACGAAGGGATTTAGGAAGATATCGGAGAGTGAAGCTGCCGAGACCATTAAGCTTCCTACGATAGGATTGAAACCGACCTCGCTTGCATAGGTTGGAAACAGCTGGTTCATGCAGCAGGTGAGCTGCGCCACGCAAAGCAAGAGGACACAGAGAATAAAAGACGGCGTTTTCGCGGCATCGCGGAGTGCCATGCCCGAAAGAACATCTTCCTGCTCATCGGCGCTGCAGCTCTCATGGGTTTCGGAGGCGGTCTCTCCGTACGGAAGCATGTTGCGATCAGAGGGGTTAAGGCGAATGATAAATGCGCTTGCAGGCAAAATCATAGCTGCAGAAACGGCCGCAAGCACGATGTATCCCGTACGCCAGCCTTGCTGCTCGATGACCAGCGTAATGACAGGACTCAATAACAGCGTACAGAGAGAATTAACGCCCCAAGCGAGGCCGATGGCAAGACCGGACGATTTGCTGAACCATTGGTCAATGACATCGGACATGCAGACGCCCGTTGTAAACGAAAAGCAGATGCCGATCACTGCGGCGGAGACGGTGAACATCCAGACCTCGGTGTAGAACGCCATTGCGGCGCCGGCGACAATAAGGACGAGTTCAATGCAAATATGCCATGGTTTGCCGATTACTTTTGGAATGAAGCGACTCAAAAGCGGAAGCCCAAGCGCAAGGCCAAGAAGAATCGCGGTGAAATAGAAAGAAAAAGAAGTGTAGTCAAAGCCCAGATCTTCACATACTGGAGCAACGAATGAGCCGGCAATAATGCTATATGTGCCAGTTGTTCCGGCGGACATTAAGCCGAGCGCAATAACGACGACCCAAGCAAATGCGCCGCTTTCACGGAGACAATCTTTTTTGGCTGGTGTGGTGAGAGTCATGGTTGCTCCATTTCTATCGGCAATACATCCTATATGCCTACCGATAGGTATATAAACCAGAAGACTCTTCGTCAAGCATTAAGCGGGGAGAGGGAGTTCTTAACCTGCCGAACGGTAATTAGACCCCGATTTCGCAAGGGTCTCAATGTGACAAAGGGACTGTCCCTTTGTCACATT
>DAWCEJ010000053.1:0-2156 GCA_052274955.1 Collinsella sp. | reverse complement strand
CAAGTAGGTCGAGAGGCGCTCCTTAAAGAAGGCAGTCATGGCCTGCTGGATAAAGCGGTTGTTGATGGCCTTCTTGGTCTGATTTTCGTAGGACGTCTGGGTGGAGAAGCAGTTGGTCACCAGAACCAGGCAGTCCTGGACGTCCTGCCATTTGATGCCACTCTCGTTTTTGTTGTACTTGCCCTGTTGCTTGATGTAGGCATCGATGGCGCTGGTCAGAGCGCTACGAGCCGCCTTCTCGGGCGAGCCACCGTTCTCGAGCCACGATGAGTTGTGGTAATACTCCTGCATCATGAAGGTGCGCGAGAAGCACATGCACGCGGTGATCTTTACGTTGTAGTCGGGCAGGTCCTCGCGGTCGCGACCGCGGCGGTCGGCCTCGATAAAGAAGGGCTCGGTGAGGTAGTCAGTGCCCACCTTCTCGAGCACATAATCCTCGATGCCCTTGGGATAGCAAAAGTCCTCTTCGGTAAACTCGCCATCGTCGCCCTCGATACGCAAGCGGAAGGTCACGTTGGCGTTGACCACGGCCTGACGGCGCATGGTCTCGCGATACCAATCGTGGGGAATGCTGATGGAGGTAAAGACCTCGAGGTCGGGGCGCCACTTGATGGTGGTGCCGGTGCGGCTCTCGTCGCTGGGCTCAATCTCGAGTGCCTTCTTCTTGGCACCGACGACCTTGCCCTTCTTAAAGTGCAGGGAGTACTTGTTGCCGTCGCGCCAGACGGTGACGTCCATGTACTCGGAAGCGTACTGGGTCGCGCAGGAGCCCAGACCGTTGGTGCCGAGCGAGAAGTCGTAGTCGCCACCCTGGTTGTTGTTGTACTTGCCGCCGGCGTAGAGCTCGCAGAAGACGAGCTCCCAGTTAAAGCGTTTCTCGGAGGGGTTCCAGTCGAGCGGGCAGCCGCGGCCGTTGTCCTCTACCTGGATAGAGCCATCGCGAAAGGCGGTAAGGGTGATGAGCTTGCCGTAGCCCTGGCGTGCCTCGTCGACGGCATTGGACAGGATCTCGAAGGCAGCGTGCGCGCAGCCATCGAGTCCGTCCGAGCCAAAGATGACGGCGGGGCGTAGGCGTACGCGCTCCTCGTCCTTGAGCTGACGAATACTGTCGTTACCATAGTTTGCGGTGTTTTTTGCCATGCTCGCTCTCTTGGTGCTTCCTCTTGTGCATTTAAGTCGTATAGATAGTCAAGGTAGCATAGCCCAGCCCGTGGGCGATTCCATCCAACACGAAATCCATCGAACAATCGTTCGTAATTTGATGGAATGGCGTTTACTCGGGCAAAACCGAGTCGGTTCTGTCCGAGTAAGTTTGAAGGCGGTCGAAGGCGCCCAACCTTGTTTGCAGCTGTTGGTTCAAATCGAACATTGGGACATGCGTCTCGTTTTATGGGCCACGGGCGTGCGTGCGCGAGTCCTTTTGGCCCATAAGGGATGATGGCAGGTCGTTATTTGGGCCGCTGGTCGCTTCGCCCGCGCCGTGTTTCGTCATACGCTCATAGTGGAAGCCGATGCCACGGGGATGACGAAGGGCCCGGGCAACGGATGAACTGCAAGCCGAAAGGAGCGGTGAGGATGATGAAGCCCATGACGAAAAAGCTGCTGTTAGGAATTCCCACCGTGACGCTTTCGGCCGTGCTGGCGTGTACGGTGGCCGGCTGTGGTGGTAGTGCTCCAAGCGGCTCGGCTGGCAGCTCGGGTGGCAGTGCTCCCGTAGAGAAGAAGGCCAAGGCCTATGAGTCGCAGACGGTCGAGGTGGCTGGCATAACCTATGAGTCGGTAGCCCATGGTACGTTCTATCGCGGCGACGCTAAGCTGCAGGACGGTTTTTACCTGCACGTCAAGATCACCAACAACAATGCAAAGAACAGGACGTTTAGCTCCTTTAACGTGCATGCTGCCCAGGGCGATCTTGAGGCAGGCGACCCGTTGTTTACTTCCGGTAAGGCGGCTGTGCTCGACTACGTTGCAAGCGAGGCTCCCGATGAGCTTCACGAGGGCATTGACCTTTCCAAGAGTCAAGATATCGGTCCGGGCGAGACCGTTGAGTATGTCTACTTCTGGGCGCCCAAGACGGCGTACTACGGGCCCATCACTGTCGAGTTCGTAGACGCTTACGCCCCCGCCAAGAATCATGAGGCCATGCACTTCGACAC
>DAWCEJ010000052.1:0-1939 GCA_052274955.1 Collinsella sp. | reverse complement strand
GTTCCGCACGAACAGGAGGCGCCAGTGGCGCCTCCGTCGTGAGCCAGGACTGTCCGAAATAGCGAGTAAAGGTCCGGGGCCTCGCTACGGGGCGGCCTGGGATGACTATTAGAGATGCAGAACGCGGTCGCGGATCTCCTCGGTTCGGCCCTGGTTCCAGAACTGGGTACCGATGTAGCCGCACGTGCGACGGGCGACATTCATCTTCTCCTGGTCGCGGGTGCCGCAGCTGGGGCACTCCCACACCAGCTTGCCGTCATCCTCGACAATCTTGATCTCGCCATCGTAGCCGCACACCTGGCAGTAGTCGC
Organism: Collinsella sp.; assembly: GCA_052274955.1. Lineage (GTDB taxonomy): Bacteria > Actinomycetota > Coriobacteriia > Coriobacteriales > Coriobacteriaceae > Collinsella. Next base: position 1,628 of record DAWCEJ010000052.1, on the reverse strand, counting down.
TCTTGGTGTTGAGCTCGGCGTACATGATGTTGTCGTAGATGTACTGCATCACGCGGATGACAGCCTTGAGGTTGTCCTGCATGTTGGGAACCTCGACGTAGGAAATGGCACCGCCCGGCGAAAGCTGCTGGAACATGCCCTCGAACTTGAGCTTGTCGAATGCGTCGATCTCCTCGGACACGTGGACGTGGTAGCTGTTGGTGATGTAGCCCTTGTCCGTCACGCCCGGGATGATGCCAAAACGACGCTGCAGGCACTTGGCGAACTTGTAGGTCGTCGACTCAAGCGGGGTACCGTACAGCGAGAAGTCAATATCGCTTTCGGCCTTCCACTCGGCGCACTTGTCGTTCATGCGCTGCATGACGGCCATGGCAAAGGGCGTGCCCTCCTTCTCGGTGTGGCTGTGGCCCGTCATGTACTTGACGCACTCATACAGGCCGGCATACCCCAGGCTGATGGTGGAATAGCCGCCCACGAGCAGCTTATCGATCGTCTCGCCCTTCTTCAGACGCGCCAGGGCGCCGTACTGCCACAGAATCGGTGCGGCATCCGAAAGCGTGCCCATCAGGCGCTCATGACGGCACAGCAGGGCACGATGGCACAGCTCAAGGCGCTCATCGAAGATCTTCCAGAACTTGTCCATGTCCTGCTGCGAGCTCAGCGCGACATCGGGCAGGTTGATGGTCACAACACCCTGGTTAAAGCGACCATAGTACTTAGGCTTGGTCGGGTCATAGTTCAGCGCGTTGGCGACATTGTTAAAGCCGTTGCCCGAACGGTCGGGCGTCAGGAAACTACGGCAACCCATGCAGGTGTAGCAATCGCCGTTGCCGGCGGTCTCGCCCTTAGACAGCTTGAGCTCGCGCATCTTCTTCTCGGAGATGTAGTCGGGCACCATGCGCTTGGCGGTGCACTTGGCAGCCAGCTGGGTCAGGTAGAAGTACGGGGAATTCTCGTGAACGTTATCGTCCTCGAGTACATAGATAAGCTTGGGGAATGCCGGGGTAATCCACACACCGGCTTCGTTCTTAACGCCCTCATAGCGCTGACGAAGCGTCTCCTCCACAATCATGGCAAGGTCGTGCTTCTCCTGCGCTGAGCGAGCCTCGTTGAGATACATAAAGACCGTCACAAACGGCGCCTGGCCGTTTGTGGTCATAAGGGTCACGACCTGATACTGAATCGTCTGGACGCCGCGACGGATCTCGTCACGCAGACGGTCCTCAACGACCTCACGGACCTTTTCGGCAGATGCCGAAACACCGAGCTCCTCGAGCTCGCGGGCAACCTCGCCGCGAATCTTTTGACGGCTCACCTCAACAAAGGGGGCGAGATGGGTCAGCGAAATAGACTGGCCGCCGTACTGGGAGGAAGCAACCTGGGCGATAATCTGCGTCGCGATGTTGCAGGCAGTCGAGAAGCTGTGCGGCTTCTCGATCAGCGTGCCCGAGATAACGGTGCCGTTCTGGAGCATGTCCTCCAGGTTCACCAGGTCGCAGTTATGCATGTGCTGGGCAAAGTAGTCGGAATCGTGGAAGTGGATCAGGCCCTCATTGTGGGCATCCACGAGCTCCTGGGGCAGCAGCACACGCTGAGTCAGGTCCTTGGAAATCTCGCCGGCCATATAG
>DAWCEJ010000051.1:0-16932 GCA_052274955.1 Collinsella sp. | reverse complement strand
CTACCGTTCACCGAATTCATTGACAAACGATTCGCCAGACAGTATGTATCGACGAGGTGAGATATCAGTCTTCGTCAACCCGCAGGATAGCAGGGTTGTTCACCATGGCTAGTCAAACGTTTTAGCGTTAATTAAACCCGAAATCGGCTGGTAATCGCCGTGAAATAAATGATTGAAAATCACGCAATCATGTATATCAGTTGTTTAGAGGGGTGTTTGGTTTTCGGATTGCTTTGCCGCCGCCTCGGCGCGCTCGGCATTCCATGCAACGAGCGCCTCGTGAACCGCTTTGGCGACATCGGCAGGAATGCCTCGAACTTCCGCGATCTCTTGCTCGCTCGCCGCGCGCAAACGCTTCATCGAGCCAAAATGGCGCATAAGGGCACGTTTTCTGGTGGGTCCCACGCCTGGAACGTCATCGAGTACCGAAACCGTCATGGCTTTATCGCGCAATTCGCGATGGAACGTGATGGCAAAACGGTGCGATTCATCGCGCACCTGTTTAATTAGATAGAGCGACGCGGACCCGGTCGGCAGCACGACGGGAGTCTCGTCCCAAGGCACGAAAACCTCCTCATCGGCCTTTGCCAAGCCACAAACTGGTATATCGAGCCCAAGAGCCTCAAGTTGCTTGATCGCAGCGGTCAATTGCGGCTTACCGCCATCGACAACGAGCAAATCGGGGCGCGAGCCAAAGCGCTCGTCGGCCATGCGCTCGGGAGCATAACGTCGTCCCAAAACCTCGGACATCGACACGAAGTCGTTTGCCTCGTCCAATTCGGCCTGAATTTTAAAACGACGATACTGACTCTTGTCGGCGCGCCCGTTGGTAAACACCACCATCGAGGCGACCGTAAAGGTGCCATGCAGTGTAGAGATATCGAAGCACTCGATACGCAACGGCGGCGATGGCAGCGCCAACGCACTTTCGAGCTCCAGGAGCGCTTGATTGGTGCGGTCGTCAGCGTACCCCGTTCGCATCATGTAGCGCATGAGGGCATGGCGCGCATTTTTGGATGCCATATCGAGCAGACGGTGCTTTTCGCCACGCTGCGGCCTATGGAGATGGCAGGAACGCTCACGCTTGCCCGCAAGCCACTCCCCCAGCGCTTCCGCATCCTCAAGCTCGACGGAAAGGTTGACCTCAGCTGGAATATCAGCCGTCTCGTCGTAATAGCGCTTAAGAAAGCCCGACTGGAGCTCTTCCTCGTCAACATCAAGACCCTTGTCGAGAATGAACTCGCAGGTGCGAACAGTTCGGCCCTCGCGAACGACGAAGACGCAAGCGGCGGAGATGGTCTCCTCGCGATAGAAACCGATGACATCTATATCGACACTGGAGGGAAAAACGACTTGCTGACGATCGTCCAGACCCCTGATGACCTCCAAACGACGTTTGACGCGTGCCGCGCGCTCAAAGTCGAGCGCCTCGGCGGCATCCGTCATCTCGGAGGTCAGCTCATCGACGACATCCTTACGATGGCCCGACAAAAAGCGCTCGACACGCTTGACGTTCTTGGCATAGTCTGCCGGGGAAATCGCGCCGACACACGCACCCGGGCCGCGCCCGACATGGTAGTCAAAGCAGGGGCGCCCGTTTTGCGCGCAAATCATATTGACGATGTCTTCCTCGCCCTTGTGGGACTCGACGATACGGCGACAACGACGCCACTCCGCACAGGATGCGGAGCAGATGGGGATAACCTTGCGCAGCGTATCTATCGTCTCACGTGCCGCGCGGCTATCGGTATAAGGTCCAAAATAGCGCGTTCCCGGCTTATGACGCTCACGCGTGTATTTGATAGCGGGATACAGGTCGCCCTTTGTAATGGCGATAAAGGGGTAGCTCTTGTCATCCTTGAGGTCGACGTTAAAGTACGGATGGTACTGACCAATCAAATTGCGCTCGAGCACCAACGCCTCGTGCTCGGTCTCCACCACGATATAGTCAAAGCTCGCCACCAGCTGCATCATCAGCGGAATCTTCTGGCGCTCGTCCTGCAGCGTCACGTACTGACGCATACGGGCGCGCAGGTTTTTCGCCTTGCCCACGTAGATGACATCGCCCTTGGCGTCTTTCCAAAGGTAGCAGCCGGGCTGCGTGGGAACGCGCGAAACCTGCTCGGCAAGCGTTGGAATGTTGTCGTGACCGGCCACGCGCACCTACTTGCGACGAATCAGCGCCGAGACCTCGGGCATCTTAAGGACGACGGCAAGGCCAAAGGTAACAGCAAGCGAGACGACACCCGCAACGCAAACGTAGCCAAGAGTAATCAGAATCGAGCCGCCAAGTGCCCCGACAAAGTGCTCAAGCGCCCACATGACGCCGGCGCCTGCGGCAGCACCCAGGCCACCGAGCAAAAGGCCAAAGAAACCGCCATGCAGGATAGATTTAACCTGAAGACCACGCAGACGACGACGCAGCCACCACAGCGAGCAACCGACCAAGATCACGTAGTCGACGACATACGAAAGCGCGATTGCCGGCATACCGAAGCCCAGCACAACGCCAAACAGCAGAACCGAGCCGGCCTGGCCGATGGCGGAATACAGACAATAGCGGCTATAGGGCTTCATGTCGAGCAAGGCAGAGAAGCTCTTCTGCATCAGCACGACCACGCCGTAGAGCGGCAGGGAAAGTGCCAGGTAGATAAGGAACTCCGACACCAGCGCCACGCCGGACTCATCGAACTTGCCAGCGCAGTAGATCATGTTGAGCGGACGCGCGAAGACAATCAGGTACAGCGCGAATGGAATCAGGAAGAACAGCATCTGGGCGACGCCACGCGAAATGCCCGTGCGGACGCTGTCGTAATCCTTCTCCTGTGCGTCGTGAGAGAGCTCGGTATAGAGCGCCGTCGAAAGCGAGGCGGCAATCAGCGCGTAGGGCAGCGTGTACCACAGGCGCGCATAGGCGATGACGGAAGGACCAGTCTCGGGCTGGACCACCAGCGCAGCAGCGTTGGTGATAGAAGTCGAGACAAACATGCACACCGTGGCGAGCAGCGTCGGGATACCGAGCGCAATCGTCTGGCGCAGTGCGGGGTCCTTAAAGTCGATATGGATATGGGGATGCACGCCGTGCTTGCCAAGCGCGGGGATCTGACATGCCATCTGAACAAAGACACCGAGGGTCGTACCGGCCGCAATCAAGATGATGCCGGCACGTTCGCCAAACTGTGCGGACACGGGCGCAAAGCCCATAAAGCTCGCAATGACGATCACATTGTTGAGGACCGGGGCAAACGTCGACCAGAAGTAGTCGCGGTGTGCGTTGAGGACGCCCGAAAACACCGAGCCCAAACCATAAAACAGAATCTGGATGGCAAAGAAACGGAACATGAACGCAGCGGTATCCATGCTGCCGCCGTCACCCGAAAGGAACGATTGCGTCCAGATAAAGCCCGGGGCGAACACGGTCCCCAGCAACGAAATGCCACCCAGCACCAATAGCAGAATACCGAGCAGGTTGCCTACGTACTCGTTAGAGGCCTCGCGACCCTGCTCACGCCTCACGCCCATGTACACGGGCAAAAACGCCGTCACGAGCATGCCGCCCATCACGAGTTCGTAGAGCATATTGGGCAGGTTGTTGGCGACCTGATAGGAAGACGAGAGCAGCGACATGCCGATAGCGGCCGCCATTGCCCACGTGCGGATAAAACCGGTGACGCGAGACACGATGGTCAGGATGGTCATAAGCCCGGCGGAACGACCAACCGTGGAGTAGTCCGACGAGCCCATGTCGTCAGTGTCGTCTCGCGACGAAGAAGCTTCGGATGAGGGTGTCTGAGGCGCAGATTCTTTTGCAAAATGAGCTCCGCACTTCAATTCTTCCTGCGGCATCGCTCAGTCCTCTCTCGTAATTGGGGCGACCGTCGCCCCGCAAAATGCAATTAAATCATCAGGTACAAGCTCAAGCTGATAACCACGCTTGCCTCCCGAAATAAAAATGGTATCCCAAAGGACACATGTCTCATCAATGAGCGTCCGGTAGCGTTTTTTCATACCGACCGGACTGCAGCCGCCGCGAACGTAGCCAGTCGCCGCAAGCAAATCCTTCACATGCATCATGGCCAAGGACTTCTCCCCCGCGGCACGCGCGGCGGTCTTTAGATCGAGCTCGTCGGCAACAGGGATGCAGCACACGACGTGGTCGTTGGACGGCGTCACGCAGACCAAGGTCTTAAATCCTTGTCCGGGCTCCTCGCCAAGCTGCTCCGAAATCGCGACCCCCAGGCCCGCCGACTCATCACCATCGTCTTCGTACGTATGTAGAACATAGGAAATGCCGGCGCTTTCCAGCTCGCGCATCGCATTGGTTTTTGGCGTCTTTACAGCCTTTGCCATGGCATATCCTTTCCCTCGCATTCGGACGCAAGGATTAAGTATATGTCCAATTCGGCTGCATACGTCACTTCGACACAGCAAGCGCCATCGAATCACAAGGAGTCGATGGCGCCCATAAACTGAATCGCCTATTTATTGAGCATCAAGTTGAGCCTGACGCTCCCGGTCACGCCTGAGCAACGGCGCCAAAAACTTGCCCGTATAACTCTGCGGACAGTCCGCAACCTGCTCCGGTGTGCCCGAAACCACGACGGTTCCGCCGCCGTTACCGCCCTCGGGGCCCATATCGATCAGGCGGTCGGCAACCTTGATGACATCAAGGTTGTGTTCAATCACCAGCACCGTGTTGCCCGCATCGACCAAGCGCTGCAGCACATCGAGCAGCTGGCGGACGTCCTCAAAATGAAGGCCGGTCGTCGGCTCATCCAAAATATAGAACGTCTTGCCCGTCTGGCGTCGATGAAGCTCCTTGGCGAGCTTCACACGCTGCGCCTCGCCGCCCGAGAGCGTCGTAGCGGGCTGGCCCAGGCTCACGTAGCCCAAGCCTACATCGTACAGCGTCTGGAGCTTGCGCTTAATCTGCGGGATATTCCCAAAGAAGGCCAGTGCCTCGGTGACGCTCATGTCGAGCACGTCCGAGATGGTCTTACCACGGTAGGTGACCTCAAGCGTCTCGCGGTTATAGCGTTTGCCGCCGCAGACCTCACAGGGGACATAGATATCGGGAAGGAAGTGCATCTCGATCTTAATTTGTCCGTCGCCCTTGCATGCTTCGCAGCGACCGCCGCTCACGTTAAAGGAGAAACGTCCCGGCGAGTAGCCGCGCGCCTTCGACTCCGGCGTACTCGCAAACAGCGCGCGAAGATCATCCCACAGGCCAATGTACGTAGCAGGGTTGGAACGCGGCGTGCGGCCAATCGGCGACTGGTCGATATCGATAACCTTATCGATACACTCGATGCCCTCGATTTTCTTATACGGACCCACAGGGCGCGTCGAACGGTGAATGGCATTCGTAAGGGCAGGTGCGATAGTGTCGGTAACCAGGGAGCTCTTACCCGATCCCGACACGCCGGTAACGACCGTAAGCGTACCAAACTCGATCTTGGCGGTAACGTTTTTGAGGTTGTTGGCGCGGGCGCCCGTGATCTTAAGGCAGCCGCGACCGGGCTTGCGGCGTTCATCGGGAACCCGGATCATTCGTTTGCCGGTCAGATAAGCGCCCGTCATCGACTCGGGACACGTCATGATATCGGCAGGCGTTCCCGCCGCGACTACGTGTCCGCCGTTCACGCCCGCGCCGGGGCCCATGTCGATCACATAGTCGGCAGCACGAATCGTATCCTCATCATGCTCGACGACGATGACGGTATTGCCGATATCGCGTAGGCGCTCAAGCGTCTTGATCAGGCGCTCGTTATCGCGCTGATGGAGGCCAATCGATGGCTCGTCCAAAATGTACAGGACACCCATGAGGCCGGCGCCGATCTGCGTTGCCAGGCGAATGCGCTGGGCCTCGCCTCCGGAAAGCGTCGCCGAGGCACGATCGAGGGTCAGATAATCGAGTCCGACATCGACCAGAAAACGCAAGCGCTCCAGGATTTCCTTGACGATGCGCCCGCCGATAAACTGTTGGCGCTCGGTAAGCTCCAAGCCCTCAAAAAACTCGAGCGACTCGCGGCACGATAGGCAGCAGACCTCGTAAATGGACTTGCCGCCCACGGTGACGGCGAGCATCTCGGGGCGCAAACGAGCGCCGTGGCAGCTCGAGCACGGCTCCTCGCGGATGTACTTCTCCAAGCGCGCCTTGGTGTTCTCATTAGTCGTCTCGGTATAGCGCTCGTACAGGATATTGCGCACGCCCGAGAACTTGGTGTCCCACTGGCTGCGGCGCCCATCGAGCTTTTGATAGTCGACCGAAATCTTCTGGTCGCCCATGCCGTCTAAAAACGCGCGACGCACCCGCGGAGGCAGATCCTCCCACGGCGTATCGACGCTCACCTTAAAGTGTTTGCAGACCGCAGCGAAAATCTGCGGATAGTAGTTAGAGTTGCCAAACAGGCTGCCAAAGACCCCGTCGGCGATCGACTTCGAGGGGTCTTCGATTAGGGCCTCGGCATCGACCGTCTTCTTAAAGCCCAGGCCATCGCACTCGGGGCACGCGCCATAGGGCGCGTTGAACGAGAAATCACGCGGCTGCAAGTCATCGATGGAGTGCCCATGCTCCGGGCACGCTAACGCCAGCGAATACTCCAGCAACTCGCCTTCGGTCCCCTCGGGAGCGTCGCGGTCGGGCAGCAAGTATACGTTCACATTGCCGTGCGCCAGCGCGGTCGCCTGCTCAACAGACTCGGCGATACGGCCCAGAGAGTTCTCACGGATCACGATGCGGTCGACCACGACCTCGATATCGTGCTTGAACTTCTTGTCCAGATCGATCGGATCGTCGAGCGAGCGCACTTCACCGTCGACACGCACGCGGCTAAAGCCCTCGGCGCGAAGATCCTCAAACAGTTTGGTGTACTCGCCTTTTCGCCCGCGCACCACCGGTGCCAGCACAAACGCGCGGCGGCCCTCCCCCGCCGTCAAGACCTTGTCGGCAACCTGGTCGGTCGTCTGGCGCTCAATGACACGGCCGCATTCGGGACAGTGCGGGGTGCCCACACGGGCGAACAGCAGGCGCAGATAGTCATAAATCTCGGTTACGGTGCCAACCGTCGAGCGAGGGTTTTTAGACGTCGTCTTTTGGTCGATCGACACCGCCGGCGAAAGGCCGTCGATTGAATCCAAGTCGGGTTTGTCCATCTGGCCCAAGAACTGGCGCGCATAACTCGAAAGGCTCTCGACGTATCGACGCTGGCCCTCGGCATAGATAGTGTCGAATGCCAGCGAACTCTTGCCCGAGCCAGAAAGACCGGTAATGACCACGAGTTGGTCACGCGGAATGGAAACATCGATATCACGGAGGTTGTGCTCACGAGCGCCGCGAATAACGATAGAAGAATCAGACATGGAAGCTCCTTGCCTCCTATTGCATCGAATCATACTGCCGATGAGTTTAGCGCACTCGACGCGCACAGATGTTCGTAATACAAGATTCGCAGACCTTTAGCTTTGCGTATCGGGCGCTTTGTTTCTCGAAATGCCGTGGAAAGGTTACAGTAATCTAATACTGAACTTAATTTGCTGTACCAGAGGAACGTCCATGACCGAAGATATCCCCCTTGAAATCACTTCGAGCGACATGGCCAATCTGCCCATATTCATCGCCGTCCTTATCGTGGCCGCCGTCGTCGTGCGCGTGTATTTTTCAATCAAACGCAACGAAAAGCCACCCATTGCCCGCGTCTTTTGGTGCGCGACGCCCCTCATCCCGCTCGGCGTGGTAGCTGCATGGGTTACGAATCAATTGCTCGTAAATGAGGGCAGCTCCCTATGGGTCCTTTCTTATTCGGCGCTCGGTGCTGCCGCCGTCATGCTTCTTGTCGAGCCCTTGGTTTCGGGACTTATCGACCAAACCGACCTTGCGACGGGAACGGTTGCCTGTATTTGCCGTGACATCCTTGTCATCGCCGCTGTTTCAGCGCTCTCGTTCGTTTCACTCGAAATTGCCTGCAACGAAACGTTCTATCGCATTCCCGCCAACTCATTCGGGTTTTCCGTCGGGCTGCTCGCGACGGTTCTGCTCTCCCTTTATTTGCTGGGACAGCGTCATGGAGGCATCATGGCTCTCGTGCCCGTCGTCTGCTGCATCCTTGGCATTGCCGAGCACTTCGTCATAACGTTTAAAGGCGAAGCCATCCTGCCAAGCGATATCTTGGCCCTTGGCACCGCAATGGAAGTGAGCGAGGGATACGAGTTTACCTTTACCGCCGGAATCGTAACCTCTCTCGCCCTGCTGGAGATTTCCCTGGGGCTTCTTTCGCTCATCCGACCGCGAAAGCTCCGTACGCCCACCCATGTCTTCCCCGCTATCGCCACTAACCTCTGTGCTTTTCTGCTAGTGACCGTTGTGGGGCTCTCAGGCTTTTCCAACATCGACTTGGAGCAGGCGCTGGATTTTGGATTTGACCGTTGGCAGCCCATCACCACGTATGCGTCTCAGGGTTTTATCACTTCGTTCACCGAAATGGTCAACGAGTTGCCCATTGAGAAGCCCGAAGACTATACGCCCGATGAGGCGCAGAGCATCGAGCAGGAGCTCGCCGCCGCCTACGACAGCACATATGGCTCGAGCGAGCAGCGCGCGGCGGCCGTTGCCCAGTTCAATGAAATCAAGCCGACGATTGTTGCCGTCATGAATGAGAGTTTTAGCGACCTTTCGTGCTTTGAGCAGCTCCAGGCGGCCGGGTACACCGGCCCCGCATTCTACAACTCGCTTCCCGACACACTTGTTCGCGGCACCATGCTCGCTTCGGTCGCCGGTGGCGGAACGGCGAACTCCGAATTCGAATTTTTGACCGGAGCGACAACGGCCTTTGTCGGATTAGGCAAGATCCCCTATCAGCTGTATCAGATGAATGGCGTAAACAGCCTGGCAAAGGACCTTAAAGAGCTTGGGTATACCACTACCGCTATGCACCCGCAAAACCCCGTCAACTACCATCGAGATAAAATCTATCAGCAGCTGGGCTTTGGAGACTTTCTTTCAATCGGCGATTTCGAAGGTGCGCCCTATTACCATGCCGGCGTATGCGACTACGCCACCTACGACAAGATACTCGACCTACTTAGAACCGACGAAGCGCCGCAGTTCATCTTTGACGTCACGATGCAAAATCACGGCGGCTACGACTATGGCACCGTTCCCGCCGAAGAGCTGACAAACTATTGGGTCGAGGGAGCCAGCGAAGGCGCCAACAGCACGCTCAACACCTATCTCACCTGCATCAACGCATCCGACCGGGACCTCGAGTACTTTATCAACGAGCTCCGCAACATCGGCAGACCGGTTGTTCTTGTCTTTTTTGGCGACCATCAGCCGAGCGCCGCAACGACTCTCAACGACGAGCTGTACCCTCAGGAAGATACGGCAAGCCACGCTTTCCGTATCTATCAGTCGACATATCTCGTCTGGGCTAACTATGAGATCGCCGGCAATACCGAGCTCAACGTCTACGACACCGTCGGGGCAAACGAGATTGCAGCCATTACCCTTAATAAGATCGGCGCCCCGCTCACCAATTACCAAAAGGCCCTGCTTGCGACAAGGTCAGATGTGCCCACCATCAATGTCGCCGGCTATCTCGGTGCCGACGGGCTGCGCTACGACTTGGAATCGGAAGACAGCCCCTACGCCTCGACGATCGACAAGCTGCAGCGCATGCAATACCTCGAGTTCGCCAGCAAAGTTCAGTAAGCCCGCCCATTCGCTTGGGCCCATCGTATTGCAAGCACGCTCGGCCCAAACGCATCGCAAATGACTCCCGCTCGCAAACGAGGGTACAATGACGCTCGTGTCACATCGCGGGGCCCCGGCCCCAGCATATACAAAGGAGTCATACATGGGTTGCGAACACGCACAGGCCGCCGGCGGACAAACGTCGCCGTCGCAATTTGAGGAGAACACGCTGTCCGAGGTCAAGCGCGTCATCGCCGTGCTTTCCGGCAAGGGCGGTGTCGGCAAGTCATTTGTCACCGGTGCCATCGCCACCGAGCTTGCCCGTCACGGCCACAAGGTCGGCGTCCTCGATGCCGACATCACCGGTCCCTCTATCCCCAAGATGTTCGGTATGAGTGGACGCCACGTCCATGCCCTTGGCAACCTTATGCTGCCCGAAATCTCCGAGCACGGCGTCAAGGTCATGAGCTCCAACCTGCTGCTCCAAAACGAGACCGACCCCGTCCTTTGGCGCGGTCCGGTCATCGCAGGCGCCATTAGGCAGTTCTGGAGCGAGACCTCGTGGGGCCCCATCGACTACCTGCTGGTCGACATGCCTCCGGGAACAGGCGACGTCGCGCTCACCGTCTTCCAGTCGCTGCCCGTCGACGGCATCGTCATCGTCACGAGCCCGCAGGATCTGGTCTCGATGATCGTCGCCAAGGCGGTCAACATGGCCGAGAAGATGAACGTCCCCATTCTGGGCATTGTCGAGAACATGAGCTATATTGAGTGCCCCGACTGCGGCAAGAAGATCGAGGTCTTTGGCAAGAGCAAGCTCCCCGAGGTCGCAGAGCGCTATAACCTCGACATCTTGGGGCAGCTTCCCATTAATCCGGCACTCGCCGAGGCCTGCGATAAGGGCGAGGTCGAGACCGCGCTGCCCGATGGCATGTTGCCCAAGGCAGTCTCTGCCGTCGAGGCTATTACCCCGCACGAGACCGACGAGGCCTAAGTGAACGCGAGCGCCTTCTATGACGTCCTGGTAATCGGCGGCGGGGCTTCAGGCCTCGCCGCCGCCATTACGGCCGCACGCGTTGGCAAAAGCGTCTGCATCGTTGAGCGCGATGTCGCCTGCGGCCTTAAGCTCCTTGCGACCGGTAACGGCCGCTGCAACCTCTCCAACGAATCGATCGATCCTCAGCGGTATAACCACCCAGCATTCGTCACATCCGTCATGGGCCCCCAGCCCGAACAAGAGCTTATGGGTTTCTTCTCCTCGCTGGGCATCATGACAACCTCCGAGGAAGGCCGGCTGTACCCGCGCTCCCTTCGCGCCGAATCGGTGCGCGACGCGCTTCTCAACGCTTGCGACCGCCTAGGTATCACCTTAATCTGCGGAGCCAACGTTGCCTCGGCGTACAAAGCTTCCGAAGGCTGGGCACTCCAAATAGACCGTCCAGCGCGGGCGCTCAAGGCAAAAAAGCACGACGACCGAAAATCGGAGCTCCGCTCGCTTCGGAAGGCGCTCGCCGATGTCCCTCGCAAGAACGAGGCCCTGCAGGCACATGCCGTAATTATCGCTACGGGCGGCAACCCCACCGGTATCGCCGATACGTTTCGCCTTCCCCTCACTTCGCTGCGCCCCATCCTCTGCCCCGTATCGGCAACGGTCGTTGGCGATCGAGCGGCACTCAAGACGTTGGATGGCCTGCGCGTCCGTGCCCGCTTGACGCTCGCCCGCAATCATAATGAGCTCTGGCACGAAGACGGTGAAGTGCTGTTTCGAACCTTCGGTATCTCGGGTGTCGCTGTCTTCAACCTCTCTCGTCGTATCCAGCACGGCGATACGATCCTGCTCGACGTTTTCCCCGACCTCTCCAAAGACGAGTTGCTCGATATGCTCAACCGGCGCGTTGAGCTGTTCGGTGACTTTTCACCCCGCGATCCCCGTTGGCTCGACGGCATGCTCGCCCCGCAACTCTCCCGCGTCGTCTGCACAGCGTTCGAGCAGTGCCATCCAGGCTCCAACGATGTCATCCATCTGGTCTCGATCCTCAAGCACTTTAAGTTGCTCGTCGAGGGAACAGCCGAGGAGCGCTCAGCGCAGGTCACGCGTGGTGGCGTATCTGTCGAGAGTATCTCAACACCCAGCCTACGCGCGCGCAGCGTTGTCGACGCTCCGCTTTACGTTTGCGGTGAAGCGCTCGACATCGACGCCGATTGCGGAGGCTTTAACCTTGCGTGGGCCTGGATCTCGGGCATTCGCGCTGCAAGCAGCCTGTAGCCGCGCAGTCTATAATCAAAAACGCATTCGGGCCGTCTGGAATACCGGACGGCCTCTTTCTTGCCTCTAAGGAGACCTCGATGATCGAAATCACCCAAGTCAACGCGTCGCTCGATGAAGCCGGCGATGAAAATGCCTGTCTCATTGTTGGCAAGCGAGTCGCCAAGCGCGTCCTACGTTGCAAGGACTCCGAAATCAAGTCCATCGAGCTCCACCGCAAGTCAATCGACGCTCGCAAAAAACGAGACGTCCATTTTATCCTGGGCTTTCGTGTTGAGCTGACTAGTCCCCACCTCGAGCGAGAAGCAGTCGACAGCGTTGTCGAGCGTGACCGCTCGCGCGTACGCGCGATAGAAGACGATGAGCCTTCATTCCCCTCCCCCGCCTCCGACGCACCTCAAGAACGCCCTGTCGTTGTCGGCGCCGGATGCGCCGGCCTTTTCGCTGCGCTTACGCTCGCCGAAGCAGGTCTTAAGCCCTTGCTCATCGAGCGCGGCGACCCGGCATTTCGCCGCTCGCAGGCGATCGACCTCTTTCTAAAGGAGCGCATCCTCGACCCCGAGAGCAATATCCAGTTTGGCCTGGGCGGCGCGGGGACCTTCTCGGACGGCAAGCTCAATACGGGAACCAAAAATCCCGCCCATCGCCTTATCCTCGAAACCTTCGTCGAAGCGGGTGCGCCCCGCGATATTCTGTGGGATGCCAAGCCGCACATTGGCTCCGACATCCTTCCCACGGTCGTCACCGCTATATCCCAGCGCATCGAGCAGCTCGGAGGTGTCGTCCGCTATCGAACGAAGCTCGTCGACATTCGCATCGACGCGTCTGGCGCCATCACCGGTATTGATGTCCAATCGTCCCAAGACGCCGCTTGCGAGCCAATCGAGACAAAGCACCTCATCCTCGCCTGCGGGCATTCTGCTCGCGATATTTTTGAGCTCCTTAAGGGCCACAACGTGGCCCTCGCACAAAAGACCTTTGCCATGGGCGTTCGCATCGAGCATCCGCAGCGCGACATCGACCGAGTCCAATACGGAGCCTCGGCGGGACATCCTGCCCTCGGAGCAGCCCCTTACAAGCTCGTCGCCCATCTTCCCAACGGCCGCAGCGTGTTCTCGTTTTGCATGTGCCCCGGCGGGCAGGTTGTCGCCGCCTCTTCCGAGCAGGGCCACCTGTGCGTCAACGGCGCCAGTCTCAATGCCCGCGACGGACGCAATGCAAATGCCGCCCTGCTCGTTAACGTCACGCCAGAGGACCTTCCCAACGATGACCCACTCGCCGGCATCGAGCTCCAGCGCGTCTGCGAGGCGGCCGCCTACCGCCTGGGCGGTTCCAACTGGAACGCACCGGCACAGCTCGTCGGAGATTTCCTCGCAGGACGCGCCAGCAAGGCGCCCGGAAAGGTAAAGCCCACCTATCCGCTCGGTGTGACCTGGACGGCAATTGACGAAGCCCTGCCGCAGCATATCGTCGAGTCACTCCGCCTGGGACTTCCCCTACTCGGAAAAAAGCTACGAGGCTACGACCGCCCCGACGCCGTTCTTACCGGCGTGGAGACTCGTTCGAGCTCACCGGTCACTGTCACCCGAGACCGAACGTGCCATGCCGTGTCGACCCCGGGCCTC
The DNA here is from genome assembly GCA_052274955.1 of Collinsella sp. Taxonomy (GTDB): domain Bacteria; phylum Actinomycetota; class Coriobacteriia; order Coriobacteriales; family Coriobacteriaceae; genus Collinsella. The sequence continues at coordinate 3,350 of DAWCEJ010000051.1, read as the reverse complement.
TATCCTTGTGGTGAGGGAGCTGGATATGCCGGCGGCATCATGAGCGCGGCCACCGACGGCATCCGTTGTGCCGAAGCCCTGATCGCAGACCTCTAACGCACGAATTCCAGCGCGCAAAAGACACAGGCCCCAAGCTCCACAGGGAACTCGGGGCCTGTTCACTATTTCTTAAACCGTGCACCCTGGCGTTTTCTGCCCGATGCGAACGTGGAACCCTTGCGGGCCTGCGAACGTAAGCGCTCAATCGTCTCGTCCTCAGACGCACCCTCGAGCATCGCCCGAATCTGAACGACGGCATCGCGCAGGCGCGCCGCCTCCTCAAAGTCCATGGCGGCAGAAGCGTTACGCATATCCTCTTCCATGGTTTCGACGATCCGCACAAGCTCGTCATGCGGCAGTTCTTCCAACTGCTCCGCAAGTGTCTGCTTGGGCGCCACCGTTTCCGGCACGCCACCCTCGCCCGACTCATCGGGCGTATAGAATGCGCCATGTCCAAGAGAGTCGCCCTTCGAGCGCCCCTTGGAACCCACGGTTTTTTCGGCCTCGGCAATAAAACTTGAGATGTCGTTGATGGCCTTGCGCACCGTCTTGGGCACAATGCCATGCTCTTCGTTATATGCCATCTGAATCTCGCGACGGCGCTGCGTCTCCTCGATGGCCTCTTTCATCGAATCGGTCACAACGTCCGCATACATGATGACTTCGCCATCGGCGTTACGGGCCGCGCGGCCAATCGTCTGAATCAGCGAACGGCGGTTGCGCAAGAAGCCTTCCTTATCGGCATCGAGAATTGCCACCAGTGAGACCTCGGGAAGGTCTAGGCCCTCGCGAAGCAGGTTGATGCCAACGAGAACATCGATCTTGCCCTCGCGCAGCGTTCGCAGGATCTCGACACGGTCCATCGTCGCTGTATCGGAGTGCATGTAATTGACCTTAATGCCGGCATCAAGCAGATGGTCGGTCAGGTCCTCGGCCATGCGCTTGGTGAGCGTGGTCACCAGCACGCGCTCCTTGCGGGCAACGCGCTCGCGAATCTCGTCCTCAAGATCGTCAATCTGCCCACGAACCGGACGCACATCGATCTTGGGGTCGAGCAGACCGGTTGGACGAATAATCTGCTCAACGTCGTTTTGGCTCACCCGCAGCTCGTAGTCGCCCGGTGTGGCCGAAACATAGATAAACTGGGGTATCCTTGCCTCAAACTCATCGAAACGAAGCGGGCGGTTATCGAGTGCCGAAGGAAGGCGAAAACCATGCTCCACCAGCGTCACCTTACGCGAGCGGTCACCTTCGTGCATGCCGCGAATCTGCGGCACCGTCGCATGGCTCTCATCGATGATGCAGAGCATATCCTTGGGAAAGTAATCGATTAGGGTAAACGGCGGCTCACCCGGCTTGCGACCGTCCAGATGACGCGAGTAGTTCTCGATGCCGTTGCAAAAACCCATCGTCTCGAGCATCTCAAGATCATAATCGGTGCGCTGCTGCAGACGCTGCGCCTCGAGCAACTTATCAGTCGCCTTGAGCTCCGCCACGCGCTTCTCGCACTCTTCGCTGATCGATTTCAGAGCCGCTTTGACCTTCGGCTTCTCGGTCACGTAGTGCGATGCCGGCCATACGGGGACGGCCTCGTACTCACGAAGCATCTCACCGGTAACCTCATCGATCTCGGCAATCAGCTCGACCTCGTCGCCAAAGAACTCAAACCGCAACGGATGCTCGGCATAAGGCGGATACACGTCGACAACATCGCCGCGCACGCGGAACGTGCCGCGCGCCAGGTCATAGTCATTGCGATCATATTGAATGTCGATAAGTGCATGGATAAAGTCATCGCGCTCGAGCGGCACCTTCTTGTCGACGTTTGGAGCCAGACCCGCATAGTCCTCAGGAGAGCCAATGCCATAGATACACGAGACCGATGCGACAACGATCACATCGCGTCGAGAGAGCAGTGACGCGGTCGCCTGATGGCGCAGCATCTCGACCTCTTCGTTAATCGAGGAGTCTTTCTCGATATATGTATCGCTTTGCGGCACATACGCCTCGGGCTGATAGTAGTCGTAGTACGAGACAAAGTAGACCACAGCGTTGTTGGGAAAGAACTCTTTGAGCTCGCTCGCAAGCTGAGCGGCGAGCGTTTTATTGGGAGCCATGACCAGCGTCGGCTTCCCCAGGGCCTCAATAGTCTTAGCCATCGTGAAGGTCTTGCCCGAACCAGTCACGCCCAGCAAAACCTGATAGCGATCTCCGTCCCTCACACCCTGCACAAGCGACTCAATGGCCTTAGGCTGAGAACCTGCAGGCTCATAGGGAGAAACGACTTCAAACGGCACCTCAGCGCCCTCAACGCCAAAGCGCTTAAGTTCACCACCAACGCGTTCTACTTCAAATTCCGCCATGGATACTCCTAACTCATACATCTGCAGTATACGCAGGAGGTGGGCTTAGTCCTATACGAACCGATCGGGATAGAGCGTCTTATAGCGAACCCAGGCATTATTGACGCGAATCAGATAAGCCTGCGTCTCGGGGAAGGTAATCGCATTGTGAAGCGAGGTGCTCTGCTGCGCCCAACCATCCACATTGCCCATGCCGGCGTTATATGCGGCAATAGCGCTATCCGTCGACCCGTTGAAATACGTTAAGAGATACGAGAGGTACGCGCAGCCAAACTCGATATTCGTAGCAGGATCGTTAAGGTTGTCGGCCGAATACTCCCCACCGTCGACAAGACCCTTGGCGATCATATCCTGGGCAGTCTCGGGCATCAGCTGCATCAATCCCTGAGCACCCTGATTCGACTCAGCCTCGGGATCCCAATTCGATTCCGACTTAATGACAGCGCACACCAGATACGGATCCAGATTATGCGAAATACTAGATTGCTTTACATACGCCTCGTAGTCAATGGGATACAGCGGCTTAAAGAAAGCCGCAGGAGCACACGAGTAAACGAATGAGATAAGGCCGAAGGCAAAAACGGCAGCCAGCGGTATAAGGCGATACCACGCAAAGAAACGTGTCTTAGGCATCGGCATCCTCCTTATTCGCAGTGTCTATAAACCCATGGCATGCAAGCCATGAGTCAAGCTGCTCAAAGAGCGAATTATCGCCTGCGGCATTATCAATCACCGTTGTAGCAAGATTGCACAGCGCAGACTCATCGGGCTGGCAAGCAGAACGGGCATCGAAATCAGATGGCTCCATGCCACGCTGAATAGCACGCTCGCGACGAACTGACAAAGGGGCGCTGATGACCAGAATTTCATCAGCCAAGCCAAATGCATCCTCAAAACCAGTCGGAGCAGAAACCTCGACCACCGCAAAGGGATAACGGGGAGATGAAA
>DAWCEJ010000050.1:0-3656 GCA_052274955.1 Collinsella sp. | reverse complement strand
TGCCGGCGTGTCGGGCTCGGGCAAGAGCGCGCTGGCGCTGGGAGTTCTTTATGCCGAGGGCTCGCGCCGTTACCTGGAGGCGCGCAGCACCTATACTCGACGTCGCCTGACGCAGGCCGAGCACGCCCAGGTGGACGAGGTATTGCACGTACCGGCGGCACTCGCGTTGCATCAGCGTCCCAGTGTGCCAGGCGTGCGCTCGACCTTTGGTACCATGACCGAGCTCAACAACAGTCTGCGTTTGCTCTTTAGCCGCTGTGCCCATCACGTGTGCCCACATTGCGGGGCGCGTGTGGAGCCGAGCCTTAACGTGGCTGCGGGCCTGTCGCTCACGTGCCCCGCATGCGGCCGCGAGTTCTACGCGCCGAGTGCCGAGGACCTTGCCTTTAACAGCGGCGGTGCGTGCCCTACCTGCGGCGGCACCGGTGTCATGCGCGAGGTGGACGAAGCGAGCCTGGTGCCCGACGAGTCAAAGACCATCAACGAAGGCGCGGTGCTTCCCTGGGGTACGCTCATGTGGGATCTGATGAAGCAGGTAGCCGGCGAGATGGGCGTGCGCACCGACGTGCCGTTTAACCAGCTCACGCCTCAAGAGCGCGACATCGTGTTCCACGGTCCGGCGGTTAAAAAGCACATTCTCTACGTTCCCAAAAACGGCGAGGGCGCCACGCCGCTCGATTTTACCTATTACAACGCTGTCTATACCGTCGAGAATGCGCTCGCCAAGGTTAAGGACGACAAGGGCCTCAAGCGCGTGGCGCGCTTTTTGCGCGAGGGGCCATGCCGTGACTGTGGCGGCACGCGTCTCTCCGAGGCCGCACGCCATCCCCAGGTGCGCGGTATCAATCTGGCGCAGGCCGCGGCCATGACATTGGGCGAGGCGATTGAGTGGGTGCGCGGGGTGCCCGCATCCTTGCCGGCCGAGATGCAGCCCATGGCAGCGGATATCTGCGATTCGTTTTTGAGCACGGCCCGTCGCCTGGTCGACCTGGGGCTCGATTACCTCTCGCTCGACCGCGCCGGTGCCACGCTCTCCACGGGCGAGCGCCAGCGTGTACAGCTCGCCCGCGTGGTGCGCAACCGATCGACGGGCGTGCTCTATGTGCTGGACGAGCCCTCGATTGGCTTGCATCCTGCCAATGTCGACGGCTTGGTGGGCGTAATGCGCGATCTGGTGGATGACGGCAACACCGTGATTGTTGTTGATCACGATACGCGCGTTCTAGCGGAAGCTGACTATCTGGTCGAGATGGGCCCCGTTGCCGGAGCAGGCGGCGGTAATGTTATCGCTGCAGGTACGGTGGACGAGGTCGAACAATCGCAGGGCAGCCGCATCGCCCCGTTTTTGCGCTCAGAGCCCAAGCGCTTGCGGCCGCAGGTGGCTGACGACGAAATGTTCGACCAGGGCCATATCCGCATGGCGACCGATGCCATCCATACCGTCAAGCCGCTCGAAGTCGATATCCCGCGCGGTCGCTTGGTCGCGGTGACGGGCGTTTCGGGTTCGGGTAAGACGACGTTGGTGCTCGAGACGCTCATTCCGGCGCTCAAGGCGCAGGCGGCCGGCGAGCGCCTGCCAAAACATGTGCGTTGGGTCGATGCCGAAGGCATTGCCCGCGCAAACCTGATTGACGCTACGCCTATCGGCGCCAACGTGCGCTCGACGGTGGCGACTTATGCCGACATCCATGATGAGCTGCGGCGCGCCTTCGCCCGTACGCCCGAGGCCAAGGCAGCCGGCTACAAGGCGGGCGCCTTTAGCTACAACACTGGCGCTTTGCGCTGCCCTACGTGCGATGGCACGGGCTCGATATCGCTCGACGTGCAGTTTTTGCCCGACGTCGAGATCGTCTGTCCGGCATGTCGCGGCTCACGTTATGCAGACGCGGCTTCGCATATCCATCGCGAGGGCAAGGACGGGAGCTTACTGACGTTGCCGCAGCTCATGGACATGAGTGTGGACGAGGCCCTCGACGCCACGCTGGGACTCAAAAAGGTACAGGCGCGCTTGCAGACCTTGCACGACCTGGGATTGGGTTATCTCACGCTCGGTGAGCCCACGCCGGCGCTTTCGGGCGGCGAGGCGCAGCGTCTTAAGCTTGCGAGCGAGATGGGCCGCGTGCAGGACGATACCGTATTCGTATTTGACGAGCCCACGATCGGCCTGCATCCGCTCGATGTTCAGGTGTTGCTGAGTGTGTTTGACGGCCTCGTCGCCAAGGGCGCCACAGTTGTCGTGATCGAACACGACCTCGACCTTGTCCGCAACGCCGACTATGTGATCGACATGGGCCCGGGCGGCGGTGACGCGGGCGGGCAAATCGTCTGCGCCGGCACGCCGGGCGACATCGTGGCCTGCCCCGCAAGCATCACCGGCCGCTACCTATAACCGAATGTGACAAAGGGACAGTTCCTTTGTCACATTCCCGGAAAGCCTGTTTGGCGCAGGGCCTCGTAGAGGACGATGGCGGCGCTGTTGGAGAGGTTGAGAGCGCTGATGCGGTAGTCGTCCGGGTCGACGAAGTTGCCGCAGATATCCTGTCGAAGGATGGCTTCGTGGCTGTCCTCGGTATGCCCGAGCGACTCCTCGTGGGCCTCCCAGGCGTCGGCGTTTTCGAGCGAGTCGCAATCGCGCAACATGGGGATGCGCTCGCAGCGCTCGGGCGCCGCGGCAAGCAGTGGCTCGGGAATCCCCGAGCTCTCGCTGCCAAAGACCAAAAAGTCACCGTCGCGGTAGGTACTTTGCGCATAGGTGCGGCGCGCCTTTTTGGTCAGCAGATGCAGGCGTTCGTCGGCGGGGGAGAGGCCGTTGCGCGCAAGGAAATCCTCCCAGCCGGCATAGGTCGTCACGTCCAAATTTTGCCAGTAGCCCAGGCCGGCGCGACGCACCGTCTTGTCGTCGAGCGAAAAGCCCAGCGGCTCTACCAGATGCAGGCGGGCGCCGGTGACCACGCAGGTACGGCCGATATTGCCCGTATTGGCCGGAATCTCGGGCGCATACAGCACAATGTTGAACATGAATCTCCTTGGCATAGAACGAAAAACCACCACGAAGGGGACGGGCACCTTCGTGGTGGTTTGGCGGTTACGTAGCGGAAAAATGCCCGCTTGGATAAACCTAGGCGCGGTGCCAGTCAGTCAGGCAGGCATCGAGGGAGGCGATGAGCGCATCCTTGTCCATGTGACGGCCGATGATGCACAGGCTCGTCATGCGGTCGCCCGTCTTGTCGTCCCAAATCTGCATGATCTCGGGGTTCTCGTCGATGATCTTCTGCTTCTCGCCCTCGGGCGCAGAATCGACAAACAGGCCGTTCTCCATCAGGCGCATCTGGTGGCCGGCCTGCTCAAACATGTAGCACATGTCCGGATCGCCGGTCTGCCACAGCGGACCCTTGACGCGAATGACCTCGTCGGGCCACTCCTGCTCAACAAAATCGGTGAACTTCTGCAGGTCGAACGGCTTGCGGCGCGAGTACACAAAGGTCTCGATGTCGTATTCGAGCACCTCGGGGTCGTCGTGCTCCTCGGGATGCTCCATGGCCTCGATCCAAGCGGCGGAGTTGTAGGCGCGCATAAAGTCGAAGCGGTCGGTGTCGAGCAGCTCCTCCATGGGGACCTCGCCGTTTTGAGCCTCGACAATCACGGCGTCCTTCTGC
>DAWCEJ010000049.1:0-2865 GCA_052274955.1 Collinsella sp. | reverse complement strand
GCTCGCGGGCGTGAGCTATGCATACGGCGACCGCACGGTGCTGGACAGCGCCAGCGCGACCATTGCGCACGGCTCGCTCGTGGCACTCGTGGGCGAAAGCGGCGGCGGCAAGTCCACGCTCGCGGGGATTATCGCGGGCCGCAAGGGTGCCTACCGTGGCAGCGTTCGCATTGGCGGCGTCGAGCTGCGCGATGCCACGGCCGCCTCACTCATGCGTGCCGTCACCCTGGTACCCACCAACGGCTACCTGTTTGCCGGCACCCTGCGCGACAACCTGCTGCTCGCCCAGCCCAACGCCACCGACGCCGAGCTTTTGCGCGCGCTCGGCCGCACGCGCGTGGCGGCCTTTGTGCAGGCCAACGGCGGGCTCGACATGGTGATTAACGAGGGCGGCACCAACCTTTCGGGTGGCCAGCGCCAGCGCGTGTGCATGGCACGCGCCCTGCTGCACGACTCGCCGATCTATGTGTTTGACGAGGCTACGAGCAATGTGGACGCTGCGAGCGAAGCCGCGATCGGCGAGGTCATCGCATCGCTTGCCGGCGAGCACACTGTAATTGTGGTGGCACACCGCCTGTCGACGATCGTGGACGCCGACCAGATTCTGGTGCTGGAACGCGGTCGCATTGCCGAGCGCGGGACTCACGGCGAGCTCTTGGCAACCGCGGGCGCCTATGCGCGCATGTGGAACAGCCAGGAGCAGCTCTCGGCATATGCGTATGCGGAGGGTGATGCCGAGGATGCCGGCGCGGTTGAGGCTGTTGACGGCAGCACCGCCCGTACCGATGGCCTCAACGGTGCCGGCTCGTCTTCCGCTGCCGCGGTGCCTGACTCCGGCCGCGCCCGTCGCTCGGCGCCGTCCATCATGTGGCGCATGATGGGGCTCGTCCGACCGCTTGCCGGCTGGCTTGTGCTAGCCGTCGCGCTGGGCAGCATTGGCATGCTCACCGCCGCGTTCGTGCCGGCCTTTGGCGCCCTTGGCCTTATGGCCGCGCTGGGCCGCAACGCCTTGGGGCTTGGTCTTATCGTCACATGCGCGGCCTGTGCCGCCTGCGGCATCGCGCGCGGGCCGCTCCACTACGGCGAGCAGCTCTGCAACCATTACATCGCATTCCGTCTGCTCGCACACATTCGCGACCTGGTGTTTGGCGCCCTGCGCCAGCTCGCCCCCGCCAAGCTCGAGGGCCGCGGCAAGGGCGAGCTCGTGAGCCTGGTCACCTCGGATATCGAGCTGCTCGAGGTCTTCTACGCGCACACCATCTCGCCCATTGCCATAGCTCTGGTCTGCACCGTTGTGTTTGAGGGCTTTTTGCTGGCTGTGAGCCCCGAGCTCGCGGGCATCGCGCTCGTGGCCTACGCGGTCCTGGGCGTGCTGCTGCCCCTGACCTCGGCCAAGGCATGCGGCACCACCGGCCGCCAGAGCCGCGAGGGCGCCGGTAAGCTGGGCGCCTTTGTACTCGACAGTCTGCGCGGCGCGGGCGAGACCATCCAGTTTGCCGGTGGCACCGATCGCAGCCGTGCCCTGGGCAAGCTGACCGAGCAAGTCGGCGCCGTGGACGCGCGCCTCAAGCGCCGCCAGGCGGTCAGCGAGGCCGTAGCCGATGCGCTTATTCTTGTGGCTAATCTGGTGATGCTCGGGCGTGCGCTGCAGCTGGTGGCTGCGGGAACGATTGACTTTGCCGCAGCGTTTGTCGCCGTCTTTACCTTTGTGTCGTCGTTTGGCTCGGTGATGGCCGTGAGCCGCCTGGGCGCCTCACTGCAGGAGACGCTCGCCTCGGGCGCACGCGTGCTCGATTTGCTCGACGAGCAGCCCCAGTGCGCCGAGGTCGCCGATGGACAGAACGTTGAGTTTGCCGGCGCCGCAGCCGAGCATGTGAGCTTTAGCTATGTGGGCGGCGTGGACGCGGGCGGTGCGGGCGCCACAGAGCAGGTCGCGAACGACACCGCTGCGAGTCTCATCCTCGACGACGTGACCTGCACCTTTGCGCCCGGTACCATGACCTGCATCATGGGGCGCTCGGGTTCGGGCAAGTCGACGCTGCTTAAGCTGCTCATGCGCTTTTGGGACCCCGCAGCCGGCACCATCACGGTGAGCGGCGTCGATGCCCGCCACATCAACACGGCGAGCCTGCGCAGCCACGAGGCCTATATGACCCAGGACACGCATCTGTTCTGCGGCACCGTACGCGAGAACCTGCTGGTCGCGCACGCCAACGCCACCGATGCCGAGCTGCTCGACGCTTGCCGCTCCGCCTCACTCACCACGCTCATCGACCGTCTGCCGCAGGGACTCGACACGCCCGTTGCCGAGCTGGGCGACTCGCTTTCGGGCGGCGAGCGCCAGCGCATCGGCCTTGCGCGCATCTTCCTCAACGACGCACCCTTCATCTTGCTCGACGAACCCACCAGCGCGCTCGATGCTCTCAACGAGGCGTCCGTGATGCAGGCAATCGACGAGCTCAAGCGCCGCGGCAAGACCATTGTGCTCGTGAGCCACCGTGCCAGCACCTGCGCGTTTGCCGATTTCTCGCTTTCGGTCGAGCACGGGAGGCTGAGCTAATGGCGCGCCCAGTCGACACACCGGAGCTAGCACGCAAACGTGAGCGTGAGGCCCAAATGGTGTCGCAGATGATTGCGCTGTGGTGTCGTGGGCATCATGGCGGCGGGCATGTGGTCGAACAGGCTGGCGGCGATGAGTCCGTGCGCGTGAAACTCGGCCTTCGAACCATTACGCTCTGCCCCGAATGTGCCGAGCTGCAGGCCTACGCCGTCGCGCGCATCGAGCGCTGCCCCCACATGGACATCAAGACATTTTGCTCGGCCTGTCCTTCGCATTGTTACCGGCCTGCCATGCGCGAGAAGATC
>DAWCEJ010000048.1:0-4970 GCA_052274955.1 Collinsella sp. | reverse complement strand
CGTCAGGCCAACAAGGACGCCGGCAAGATCGCCGGCCTCAACGTCAAGCGTATAGTAAACGAGCCGCCCGCTGCTGCCCTTGCATATGGCCTGGAAAAGCAGGGTTCCGACCAGCGCATCCTGGTCTTCGACCTGGGCGGCGGCACCTTCGATGTCTCCATCCTCGACCTCGCCGACGGCGTGTTTGAGGTTCTGTCCACCTCGGGCGACAACCACCTGGGCGGCGACGACTGGGATCAGCGCGTCATCGACTGGATGGCCGACAAGTTCCAGCAGGAGAACGGTGTCGACCTGCGTCAGGACCCCATGGCCCTGCAGCGTCTGAAGGAGGCCGCCGAGAACGCCAAGAAGGAGCTCTCCGCCGCCCAGCAGACCACCGTCAACCTGCCGTTCATCACCATGAACCAGTCCGGCCCGCTGCACCTCAACTACACGCTGACCCGCGCCGAGTTCGAGAAGATCACCCGCGACCTGCTCGAGCGCTGCAAGCAGCCTGTCACCAACGCCCTGCGCGACGCCAAGCTTAAGCTCTCCGATCTGACCGAGGTCATCCTCGTCGGCGGTTCCACCCGTATGCCCGCTGTCCAGGATCTGGTCAAGACCATGACCGGCAAGCAGCCCAACATGTCCGTGAACCCCGACGAGGTCGTTGCCGACGGCGCTGCCGTCCAGGGCGGCGTGCTCACCGGCGACGTCGAGGGCATCCTGCTGCTCGACGTTACCCCGCTGTCGCTGGGCGTCGAGACCATGGGCGGCATCATGACCAAGATGATCGACCGCAACACCACGATCCCGACCTCCAAGACCGAGGTCTACTCCACCGCTGCCGACAACCAGACCAGCGTCGAGATCAACGTGCTCCAGGGCGAGCGCGAGCTTGCCCGCGATAACAAGTCGCTCGGTAAGTTCCAGCTGACCGGCATCCCGGCTGCCCGCCGCGGCGTGCCGCAGATCGAGGTCACCTTCGACATCGACGCCAACGGCATCGTCAAGGTCTCCGCTAAGGACAAGGGCACCGGCAAGGAGCAGCAGATCACCATTTCCGGCTCCACCGCTCTGTCCGACGATGAGGTCGATCGTATGGTCAAGGACGCCGAGGCTCATGCCGAGGAGGACAAGAAGCAGAAGGAAGAGGTCGAGGTCCGCAACCAGACCGATAGCCTGTGCTACTCCACCGAGCAGACCCTCAACGAGCTGGGCGACAAGGTTTCCGCCGACGTGAAGTCCAAGGCCGAGGCCGCTATTGCCGACGCCAAGAAGGCGCTCGAGGGCTCTGACGTCGAGGCCATCAAGGCCGCCGGCGAGTCCCTGCAGTCCGTGGCCTACGAACTGGCCCAGGTTGTCTACGCCGACGCTCAGCAGCAGACCGACGGTGCCGCCGGCGCCCAGCCTGCCGACGATGACGTCGTCGACGCCGACTACGAGGTTGTGGACGACGAGGACAAGTAATCATGTCCGCCCGTAAAGCTCGCACGGAGGCGGCCGCCGTTGGTGCCGCCCCCGTTGACTCTGAGGAGAAGGACGTGAAGATTCCCGTAGAGGCCGTCGACGATGCCGAGGTCAACGAGGCCCCGGCCGCCGAGGCTGCCGAGAACCAGGTAGAGGATTTCAACAAGGAGGCGACGATGACCGAGGACGAGATGGTGGAAGCTGCTATCCGCGCCGGTGAGGAAGCCGCCGACAACGACTTTAAGCTCAAGTTCGAGCAGGCCCAAAAGGAGCTTGCCGACGTGCGCAATGAGCTCGATGCCGCGGCAGAGGCTCAGAAGGTCGCCGAGGACAAGGCAAAGGACGCCACCGAGCGTACCGCCCGTCTACAGGCCGACTGGGAGAACTTCCGTCGCCGCACCGCCAACGAGCGCATCGCCGAGCGCGAGCGCGCGACCGAGAAGCTTGTCACCGCGCTATTGCCGGTGATCGACGATATCGAGCGTGCGATCGACCATGCCCGCAGCCAAGAGCTTTCCGACGACTTTAAGCAGTTCGTCGATGGCGTTGACGCGGTACATGCCAAGCTGCTCGATGTGTTTGCGCACGAGGGCGTTGAGCCTATCGACCCCAAGGGCGAGGCGTTCGATCCGCTCGAGCACCAGGCCGTGGGGCGTGTCGAGGACGCATCGCAGTACGACGAGACCGTCAACGACGTGTACCAGAAGGGCTACCGCATGGCGGACCGCATTCTGCGCTCTGCGATGGTGACGGTGACCTACGGTGGCGAGAAGCGCCCCGCACCGGAGCCCGAAGCGGCGCCCGAGGATGCCGCGGCCGATACGGCCGAGGGCACCGAGGAGTAATTGAGAAGGGCCCCGGGGCAACACCCGGGGCCCTTTCTGGCCAAGTGCCATGTGACAGCATGAACCGCCGTCCGCAGGGACGGCGGATGTAACAGGAGAGGAGCTACGATGGCTGCAGGCAAAACCTTCTATGACATCCTGGGCGTATCCAAGAGCGCCTCCGACAAAGAGATCAAGAGCGCGTTTCGCAAGCTCGCGCAAAAATATCACCCCGATACCGGCGGCGACGAGGCCAAGTTTAAGGAGATTAGCGAGGCCTACGAGACGCTTTCGGACGAGAAGAAGCGCAAAGAGTACGACCAGATGCTCATGTTCGGCGGCATGCCGGGCGCGGGCGGCGCGTATAGCGGTGGCTACGGCGCCGGTGCCGGCGCGAGCGGCTGGGGCGATATCTTCGACAGCATCTTTAGCGGCAACGGCGCCTGGGGCAGCGATTGGGGCTCGGGTTTTGCCGGGGCCGCGGGCAATGCCGGTGCGGGCGCGGGCCGCAACCGCGCGCGCAAGGGCGGCGACCTGTCGCTGACTGTCGATGTTTCGGCCGAGGACGCGTTTCGCGGCGTGACACACAAGGTCACCTACCGCATTCCCTCGACGGGCGAACAGCAGATCATCACGGTCTCGGTGCCTGCGGGTGCGGTCGACGGCGGCAAATTGCGTTACAAGCGCCGTGGCGAGTACGGCGTTGCCGGAGGCGAGCGCGGCGACCTGGTCGTGACCACGCACGTGGAGGAGCATCCGCTGTTTAAGCGCAAGGGCGCCGATGTGACCATGGAGGTGCCGATCTCGGTCTACGAGGCGGCGCTCGGCTGCACGGTGGATGTGCCCACGCCCGGCGGCGCGACGGTTCGTCTGAAGGTGCCCGCTGGCACCCAGACGGGCAAGAAGTTCCGCTTTAAGGAGATGGGTGCGCCCGACGTTAAGCATCGCGGCCGTACGGGTGCGCTGCTCGTCGAGATCAAGGTGCAGGTTCCCTCGAACCTGTCCGACGATGAGCGCGATGCCATGACCAAGCTGCGCGAGGCCGACACGCGCGATTATCGCGAGAAGGTCAACCGTTACAAGGCGACATTCTAGTTTGGTTGCGTGGCCCACGGGCTGGCCGCAGGCTTATGGTGGAGATGTGCGAGACGGAAAGGGGTCAGGTAGCATGGCCGAGGACAATAGGAACAAACCGCTGTACATGATCAGCGTGGCGGCCGAGCTGACCGGCATGCATCCGCAGACTCTGCGCGTCTACGAGTCCAAGGGCCTGGTGAACCCCCAGCGCTCGGGCGGCAACACACGCCTGTATTCGCGTGCCGATATCGAGCGCCTGGAGCTCATCAACCAGCTGACCGACGAGGGCATTAACCTTGCTGGCGTGGTGCGCATTCTCGATATGAAGGAGCGTGCCGAGGAGCGTGACCGCGAGAACGAGAAGCTCCGCGCCCGCGTTCGCCAGCTCGAGGACGAGCTGCACGAGTACAAGATGCAAAAGAAGATCACCGCCCTGGCCCCGCGCGACGGCTCAGTCAACCCCGAGCAAGTCATGCGCAAGCTGCTGGGCGCGGGTGGCGACCTGTAGTTACGCCGCCGGGCACTCATTGGGGACGTACTTAAATGAGTGCCCACAGAATGAGGGTGGATAATCTCCCGTTTTTGGCCTATGTGCAGGCTGAAAGTGGGAGATTATCCACTCTCGTCATTTCGGCACTTGGGGACACTCCTTGCGCCAAACTCGTCTTCTCGCCCCCGACTCGCCCTATGCTTTACTGAGATAAAGTGAACGCGCAGATTCGTAACCCACTTGCAACCGTTCTATGGCACGATATTGAACGAATGTATGCTATGCGCCCAAATCTTTTGGGCAGAGTGGGAGACAGTATGGTCAAGCTGTACGAGGACGGCATCTACCTGCGTGGCGGCAGCGAGGTTGTGCCTGCGGCCGAGGCTGCCGAGCGCGGTATTACGCAGACGCCCGAGGATGCCAAGCGCGGCACCATCGCGTATTCGATCCTCCAGGCACACAACACGTCCGGCGACCCCGAGGCGCTCAAGATTCGCTTCGACGCCATGGCGAGCCACGACATCACCTTTGTCGGCATCATCCAGACGGCGCGCGCCTCGGGCATGGAGCAGTTCCCACTGCCCTACGTGCTCACCAACTGCCACAACTCGCTGTGCGCCGTGGGCGGCACCATCAACGAGGACGACCACGTCTTTGGCCTTTCCGCGGCCAAGAAGTACGGCGGCATCTTCGTTCCGCCGCACATCGCCGTCATCCACTCCTTTATGCGTGAGAACTTCGCCGGCTGCGGCAAGATGATCCTGGGTTCCGACTCGCACACCCGCTACGGCGCTCTGGGCACCATGGCCGTGGGCGAGGGCGGCGGCGAGCTGGCAAAGCAGCTGCTGCGCGACACCTACGACGTTGCCTATCCCGGCGTCGTTGCCATCTACCTCACGGGCGCCCCGCGCCCCGGCGTTGGCCCGCACGACGTGGCGCTCGCCATCATCCGTGCCGTCTTTGCCAAGGGTTACGTTAAGAATAAGGTCATGGAGTTCGTGGGCCCGGGCATCGCGAACATGACGACCGATTACCGCAACGGCGTCGACGTCCTGACCACAGAGACCACCTGCCTGTCGAGCATAAGGGCCACCGACGAGGCCACGCACGCGATTTTGACCATGCCCGGT
>DAWCEJ010000047.1:0-922 GCA_052274955.1 Collinsella sp. | reverse complement strand
GGCGACGCGCTGCTGCTGGCCGCCGGACATTTGGTAGGGATATTTGTCGAGCACCTGGCTCACGGACAGGCGCGCGGCCACGTCCTGCACGCGGGTCGAGATTTCGGCCGAATTCACACGGGCGATGGTGAGCGGCAGGGCGATGTTCTCGCGTGCCGTGAGCGTATCGAGCAGGTTGGAATCCTGGAAGATAAAGCCCAGCTCCTCGCGGCGGAACTGCGAGAGCTTGGCCTGCTTCATGCGCGTAACGTCCTGCCCGTTGATGCGAATGGTGCCGCTCGTGGCGCTATCGATGGTCGACACGCAGTTGAGCAACGTCGACTTGCCCGAGCCCGAGGCGCCCATGATGCCAACGAATTCGCCGCGGTTGACGGTAAAGCTGACGTCGTTGAGCGCGCGGGTCACATTGCCCAGCGCTCCATATACCTTTTCGAGATGCGCGACCTCCAGTACCGGGGTCGCCATGTGCGTGGTTTGCATACCGAGTCCTTTCTTGCGATTAGTCTACGGCATCTATAGTCGCAAGAAGACGAGTCGGCTACCATCGATATGGCTTACGCTTGCCTTACCGTTGCGTAAGGTAAGCGTAGTCTGCCATGTGTTGATGTTGAGAGAGGGCTCCTGTTGAAGACTGTTCATGTTGCCGCTGGGATCATTCGCAAGGAAGGATCTGACGAGCTGCTTGCCGTGCAGCGCGGCTATGGCGACATGCAGGGACTTTGGGAGTTCCCAGGCGGCAAGCTCATGCGCGGCGAGACGCCCGAGGACGCCGTACGCCGCGAGCTTATGGAGGAGCTGCAGGTAAAAGTCACCAACCTGCGCGATTTCTACACCGTTGAGTATGACTACCCCGATTTTCATCTCTCCATGGAGTGCTACTACTGCTCGCTCGCCGATGAATCCGATGAGCCTCAGAAGCACG
>DAWCEJ010000046.1:0-7048 GCA_052274955.1 Collinsella sp. | reverse complement strand
CCTATTGTAAAACATGCTGTTTAAACATGTACAGGCAAGATAAAAAAGCTGGTCGATTTTCGGCGAATGGCTACATGCCATGAAAAAAAGCCCCGACCTCACAACGTGAGATCGGGGCAAGAACGGTATGTAGGTTTTTGCTACTCGGCGTCGGTGAAGCCGTTGGGGTTGTGGCTCTGCCAGTTCCAGCTATCGCGGCACATGTCCGCGATGTCGTACTGGGCCTTCCAGCCCATCATGCGCTCGGCCTTGGAGGCATCGCACCAGTTGGCAGCGATGTCGCCGGCGCGGCGCTCGCGGATCACGTAGGGCAGCTCCTTGCCACAAGCCTTGGAGAAGGCGGCGACGACCTCGAGTACCGAGGTGCCGGTGCCGGTGCCCAGGTTAAAGATCTCGACGCCGGTCTTGCCGTTCATCCAGTTAAGGGCGGCAACGTGACCAGAGGCCAGATCGCACACGTGGATGTAGTCGCGCACGCCGGTGCCGTCGGGGGTGGGGTAGTCGTTGCCAAAGACCTGAACGGCCTCGAGCTTGCCCACGGCGACCTGGGCGACATAGGGCACCAGGTTGTTGGGGATGCCCTTGGGGTCCTCGCCGATCAGGCCTGACGGATGAGCGCCGATGGGGTTGAAGTAACGGAGCAGCACGACGTCCCACTCGGGGTCGGCGGTGTGGACGTCCATAAGGATCTGCTCGATCATCCACTTGGTCCAGCCATAGGGGTTGGTTGCGGGCTTCTTGGGGTCTTCCTCGGTGACGGGCGGGTTGTCCGGGTCGCCGTAGACGGTCGAGGAGCTCGAGAAGATGATGGACTTGCAGCCATGGTTGCGCATGACGTCGATGAGCACCAGGGTGTTCTCGATGTTGTTGTGGTAGTACTCGACGGGCTTGCTCACCGACTCGCCGACGGCCTTAAAGCCGGCAAAGTGGATGACACGGTCGATCTGATGGGTATCGAAGATCTTGTTCATCGCATCGCGGTCGAGCACGTTGGCCTTGTAGAAGGTGAGGTTCTTGGCGGCTTCGTCGCCCACGATGGTCTTGACGCGGTCGACGGCGACGGCGCTGGAGTTGGAGAGATCATCGACGATGACGACCTGGTAGCCACCCTCGAGCAGCTGAACGACGGTGTGCGAGCCGATAAAGCCGGCGCCACCGGTAACGAGGACGCAGGTGTCTTTGGGGTCGAGTGCTTTGGACATGTAGTCTCCTATCGAATCAGGAACACTTCTAGAGGGGAGTATAGCGCAGGCGGGGACGCCCAAATGGTGCACTGTAGGAAAAGCAGGGGATTATGTTAACGTACTCATATAAGAGCTTGCTCAATTGTTACCTCAAATTTGACAATTGCTTACGAGCCGCCGACCTTGTAGTTTCCTGCCGTTCGTGGAAATCGTTGGGACGCGCCATATGTACGCTAATATGTATGAGTTGAGCGACATATAAATAAGCATGTAACGGAGTACATATGTCACCAAACAGCGATTCCATCCTTTCCCAGGAGCTCTCGCGCCGCACTGCCCTTAAGGCCCTGTTCGGCGCCGCTTCTGCGGCAGTTCTTTTTGGCCTGCCCACTCGCGCCCATGCGGCGGAGGCTTCCAAAGAAACCACCGATAAATTGAATGCCGCCCAGGCCCAACTCGACGAGGTTCAGGCCCAGCTCGACAGCATCGCAAATGAGTATGCGGCGCTGGCCAACAAGAATGCCCAGACCCTCAACGACATCGAGAATGTCCAGGGCAAGATTGACGACACGCAGGCCCAGATCGATGAAAAGAAGGCCGAGCTCAAGAAGAAGCGCAACGACCTTTCCGATCGCGTGGCCGCCAGCTACAAGTCCGGCGGTACGAACATCCTGTCGCTGCTGCTGGCCTCTGGCTCGTTTGAGGAACTCGTCGCCAACGCGCATTACGTTGAGAAGATCAACAAGAGCGACCGCGATGCCATCGAGGATATCCAGACGATTCAGGCTGAGCTCGACGCGCAGAAGACCGAGCTCGAAGCACAAAAGGCCAACCTGGAGAAACTCAAGGACCAGCAGACGGCTCAGATGCAGGATATGCAGGCCAAGCAGCAAGAAGTCCAGACCGTGCTGAACGGTCTTTCCGACGACGTCAAGGAGCTCATGGCTCAGCGCGATTCCGAGATTCTCGCTGCCGCCCAGGCCGAGGAGGCCGCTAGGAAGGCCGCCGCTGCCGCGGCCGCCGCGAACAAGAACAATTCCTACTCGGGTGGTTCGAGCTCGGGCGGTGGATCGTATGCGCCCGGAACTCCGCAGCAGAATGCCGGCTCGGGCAAGCAGCAGGCCGTCGTCAACGCGTGCTACTCCACGCCTTCGCCGGGTCAGAACTGGTGCGCGGCGTGGGTTACCAATGTCTTCCGCAATGCCGGCGTGGGCTATTTTGGCGGCAACGCGTGTGACATGTTCAACGCCTGGTGCTATAGCTCCGACCGCTCGGCGCTGCAGGTGGGCATGATCGTGGCCGATTCCTCGCACAGCGGCACGGGTGCTCCGGGCCTTATCTACGGTCATGTGGGTATCTACGTTGGCGGCGGCATCGTAATGAGCAACGAGGGCGCCATTACGTCTAAGTCGCTTGATTCGTTCATTAGCTTTTATGGTACTGGCTCTGGCGTGCGTTGGGGCTGGCTTGGCGGTATTGCGCTGTCGTAAAGCCGACTGGGCCGCGTGCCCGCCCGCAATATATTTGATTGCCTGCTCGGGCAGTCCTGCGCAAGACGAAGGCCACATTAAGTGGCCTTCTTTGCGTGCGGAACTCGCGATCAATCAAATATATTGCGGGCGGGCACGCGGCCCTCTCGGGTTCGGGGCGCTACGCACCGGATTGGTTGTCTGAATAAAAGAAAGTGAAGGCCCCTTTCGGGGCCTTCTTTTTTAGAGGAATTCGCCGACTCGGTGGACTTCGGGTTCGAGGTCTACGTCGAATTGGTCTTTGACGGTTGTTTGGATGTGGCGGATGAGTTCGTCGACATCGGCGGCGGTGGCGTGGTCGGCGTTGACGATGAAGCCGCAGTGCTTTTCGCTCACCTGCGCGCCGCCGATGGCGTGTCCTCGCAGGCCGGCGTCCATGATGAGCTTGCCGGCAAAGTAGCCCTCGGGGCGCTTGAAGGTGGAGCCGGCACTCGGCATGTCGAGCGGCTGCTTGTCCTCGCGGCGCTGGCGGTAGTCGTCCATGTCGGCCTTGATCATCGCGGCGTTGCCCGGGGCGAGATTGAAAGTGGCCGAAAGCACGACGAAACCGTCGTCGGCAATGCGGCTCTTGCGATAGCCCAGGTTGAGCTCATCGACATCGAACTCAATAATGCTGCCGCTACCGCGGGTGCCGTCGTCGAGCATGCGGGCGGGCTTGTAGACGCGCACGGACTCCAGCACATCGGCCATGCAAGCGCCGTATGCTCCGGCGTTCATGTAGCAGGCACCGCCGACCGATCCGGGAATGCCCGAGATGGGCTCCATGCCGGTAAGGCCGGCCTCGGCTGCCGCGGCTGCGACATCGGAAAGCAAGGCGCCGGCTGCCGCCGTGACGTGCGTGCCGTCGACCGTAATGTCGGAGAGGCCCTCGCCCAGCGCTACGACGACGCCGCGGATGCCCTTGTCGCCGACGAGCAAGTCGGAGCCGTTGCCCACGATGGTGAGTGGTAGATTGCAGCGATAGCAGGTATCGAGCGTGGCGACGAGGCCCTGCTCAGTATCGGGCGTGACAAAGACGTCGGCCGGACCGCCGATCTTAAACGTGGTGTGCTCGCGCATGGGCTCGCTCATCAGCACGTTGTCCTCGCCGGCAACGCCAGCGAGCGCGCACAGCAGGTCCTCGTTAAAAAAATCGTTCTCGTGCATACGAATATCCGCCTTTTGGTGGTCGTTGTCATCAATCGATTGCAATATACCCCACCCGGACGGATTTGGTGCGCTGGCGGCGATAAAACAGCCGTCTACCGGATTGGTAAAGTGTTTATCACCGAGGTAGAGGGGTAGTCGCTATACTTTCAAGAGATTGCGCGTAAACCCGGAAGGAGCGAGATGGCCAACAAAGTCACCCTCAAGCAGATCGCCCAGGAGGTGGGGCTTTCCCCCTCGTCGGTCTCGCTTGTGCTCAATAATCGGCCCTGTCGCATCTCGGAAGAAAACCGCAAGCTCATCAAAGAGGTCGCGGCGCGCAACCACTATGTTCCCAACCAGATCGCGCGCAGCCTGGTCATGCGCGAGTCGCGCACTCTGGGCCTTATCGTCCCTAACATCGAGAGCCGCTTTTTTGCCTCGCTCGCCGGTAGCCTGGAAAAGCGCTGCCGCGAGGACGGCTATGCGCTCTTCATTACCAGCTCGGGCGGAAGCGCCGATGACGATCTGGAGCTGCTGCGCCAGCTGGTGACGCGCGGCGTTGATGGCGTCTTCCTGGTCGTAGGCGACGAGTTCTCCGACGACCGCGCCCTGCGCGAAGAAGTCAGCCATCTGCCTATCCCTGCCGTGATGGTCGACCGTGCCATTGAGGGGCTCGAGTGCGACAAGGTGATGTTCGACCACGAGATGGGTGGCTACATGGCCACTCGCTATCTGATCGAGCAGGGCCACCGTCGCATTGCCTGCTTGGTTAATGCGCGTCGTTCCAATACGGGTCGCAAGCGACTTGCCGGCTATGAGCGCGCGCTGCGCGAGGTTGGCCTGCCTATCGACGCGCGTTTGGAGTTTGAGAGCGAGTACTACATTCCGAGCGCCTACGAGGCCTCGGAGGCGGTGCTCGCAACCGACGCCACTGCCGTATTCGCGAGCTCGGACAACATTGCCCTCGGTTTGCTCAAGCGTTTGCACGAGATGGGGAAGAGCATCCCGGGCGATATTTCGGTGGTGAGCTATGACAACTCGGCGGCCGACGTTCTCTTTGAGCCGGCGCTGACCGCCATTGAGCAGGATCCTGGTGTCCTCGCGGAACATGCTTTTGGCTGCATGTCCAAGCGTCTTGCCGGTAGGGGCGGTAGGCGTGCCGAAGAGGTCGTCCTGGAGCCGGCGCTTATCGTTAAGGGCAGCGTGCTCGAGCTTACTAAACATAACTAAACACGTTTATCAATTTGCAGAGACCGAATGTGGAGCACCTGTGGCAGACAATGCCGCAGGTGAATGTCGCGTTTTGTTGATCGATGTGATTGATAAGGGTGATAAAACGTTTTTTCACCATGATAAAACGTTTTAGCAAATATACTAGTCCCAACGAATGGTTGCCGTATTGGAGGGCGACCGCACAGCGGAGGGACATAAACAATGGCTAAAACACTGGGGACGCCGTGGCAAAAGCTGGGCCACGAGGTGCCGGCTTCCGAGCTCGAGGGCGTCGACCTGTATTGGCGTGCATCGAATTATCTGTCCGTCGGTCAGATCTACCTTCGCTCTAACCCGCTCATGCGCCCCGACTTTGTCGATGAGAAAACCGGCGAGGTGCGCGACTTTGGTCGCCCGGACGTTAAGCACCGCCTGGTCGGTCACTGGGGCACCACGCCCGGCATCAACTTCCTGTTCGGTCATGTCAACCGCCTCATCGCCGATCACAACCAGAACGCGATCTTCTTGATGGGCCCGGGTCACGGTGGCCCCGCTGGCACCGCCCAGTCGTTGCTCGATGGTACCTACCGCGAGATTCGCCCCGACATTACCAATGCCGAGGCCGGCCTGCAGAAGTTCTTCCGCCAGTTTTCCTACACCGGCGGTATTCCGAGCCATTTTGCGCCCGAGACGCCTGGCTCCATCCACGAGGGCGGCGAGCTCGGCTACACGCTCAGCCACGCCTACGGTGCCGTCATGGATAACCCGAGCCTGCTGGCCGTGGCTGTGGTGGGCGACGGCGAGTCCGAGACCGGTCCGCTCGCGACCTCTTGGCAGTCCAACAAGCTCGTGAACCCGGCAACCGATGGTATCGTCCTGCCGATCCTGCACCTCAACGGCTACAAGATCGCCAACCCCACCATTCTTGCCCGCGTGTCCGACGAGGAGCTCACCAAGTTCTTTGAGGGCATGGGCTATAAGCCGCATTTCTTTGTCGCCGGCTTTGACGACGAGAGCCACGCGAGCATTCATGCGCGTTTCGCCGCCCTGTTCGAGCAGGTCTTCGATGAGATCTGCGACATCAAGGCCACCGCTATGGCTCAGGCCACTGCGGGCGAGACCGTGGTCCGTCCGGCCTATCCCATGATCGTGTTCCGTACGCCCAAGGGTTGGACATGCCCCAAGCAGATTGATGGCAAGAAGACCGAGGACTCCTGGCGCGCCCATCAGGTGCCGCTGGCGAGTGCCAAGGACACCCACGAGCACTTCCGCGTGCTGCGCGAGTGGCTGCGCTCCTACAAGCCCGAGGAGCTCTTTACGCCCGAGGGCCAGGTGCGCCCCGAGGTGACGGCCTTTATGCCGACCGGCGAGCTGCGTATCGGCGCCAATCCCAACGCGAACGGCGGCAAGGTACGCCGCGAGCTCGAGCTTCCCGATATTCACGCTCACGAGATCCCCGTCGCAAGTAAGGGCCACGGCTGGGGCTCCACCGAGGCCGCCCGCGTCTTTGGTGAGTACACTGCCGATGTTCTGGCCAAGAACATGGATGATTTCCGCATCTTCGGTCCCGACGAGACCGCGTCCAACCGCCTGCAGGCTGCCTATAAGGTGACCAAGAAGCAGTGGGATGCCGGTTTCTACGAGGACGATGCCAACGACGAGCTGCTGGCCGGTTCCGGTAAGGTTGTCGAGCAGCTGTCCGAGCACCAGTGTGAGGGCTTCCTCGAGGCCTACGTGCTCACCGGCCGCTCCGGTGTGTGGAGCTCCTACGAGAGCTTTGTCCACGTGGTCGATTCCATGGTCAACCAGCACTGCAAATGGCTCGAAGCAACCAAGCGTGAGATTCCGTGGCGTGCTCCTATCAGCGGCCTCAACATTTTGCTGTCGAGCCATGTCTGGCGCCAGGACCACAACGGCTTTTCGCACCAGGACCCCGGCTTTATCGACCTGCTGCTCAACAAGGCAAACGACACGCATGTCGTGAATGCTTATTAT
>DAWCEJ010000045.1:0-19432 GCA_052274955.1 Collinsella sp. | reverse complement strand
CTGCGCGGCCGCACTCATGGAAGCGGACGTCGGCCAGCGCGCCGATCAGGCGGTTGGCCCAGTAGAAGTTTTCGGACGTCACGCGAGCCTGCGTGTCGGCAAAGTACTCGGGCATGGTCTCGACGTTGGCGTACAGCGGAACCAGCGCGTTAAACGAGTTGGAGCCAAAGGCCATCCACTGCACGGCGCGGTAGGCCGGATGCGCATAGGGGCGCAGCTGCAGCACAGCGAGCTGGCTGTTGCGGTTGATGCCGATGGGGCGATAGGCGCCACGCGTGGCGGGCGTGCCCTTGCTGCCGTAGCAGTCGTACTCCGTGCCCTGGTAGTGGCTCGAGAGTACGTACTTGATGTCCTCGATGGTCACCTTGCGCTCGGGCACGCGGCTCCAGGGAATATCGTCGCTCTCGGGCGTGTAGTCGGCCTCGGGACCGTCCCACACATCGCTGGGGTTAAGGCAGCGCTGCATATACCAGGCGCGCGGCGTGTTGTAAACGTGGTCGCTGTCGCTGTGCGAGCCAAAGGCCTCGCGCGGGTTAAAGACCGCGGCCGGACCGTCGCCCTCAACGCCCAGCGTCAAGTCCAGATGCCACTCGGCCATCCAAGCGCGCAGGTCGGCGGAGCACATGTGATCGGCCTGGGCGCCCTCGGCGTCATCCAGGTCAAAGCTGTCGATACCCAGCTGGTTGGGCATGGTCACATAGGCGTCATCGGGCACGCGCTTGGCGATCCAGTGGTGACCGCCGATGGTCTCGAGCCACCAGATCTCGTCCACGTCGCTAAAGGCGATGCCGTTGTTCTCGTAGGTGCCATAGCGCTCGAGCAGGTCACCCAGAATGCGTACGCCGTCGCGGGCGGATTTGGCATATGGCAGCACCAGGGTCACCATGTCCTCCTCGCCCAGACCGCCGGGCTGCGCCGGAACATAGCCGTCCTCGTCCTCGTTGCCCTTGGCGGGCACGTAGTCGACGAGCGGGTCGGCGCCGCGAACGCGCTCGTTGGTGGTGAGCGTCTCGGTTGCGGACATGCCCACATTGAGCTCGTTGAAACCGGCCTCGGCCCAGATGCCGTGGCCCGGGACAACATCGGGGACGCTCGTGTAGCGCATGGGGTTATCGGGCAGTTCAACGGTCAGGTGACTCAGGACGCTCGTGTAGACGCGCGGCTGCTCGTCGGGATGCACCACGCGCATACGCTTGGGCTCAAACACCCCGTTGGACGAGTCCTCGTTGCGGGCAACCAACGTCGACCCGTCGTAGCTCGCGTTCTTACCAACCAAAATCGTTGTGCACGGCATGCGCATCCTCCTTGAGCGAAGAAATCAAACGATAACAGTGTATCGCTTCGGCGCAGAAAGGGCGAAACCGCGGCGCTGGCAACCCCTGTGGTCAAAAAATGCCAAATGTGTGTACTGTCACCAATTTAGTAACATCAATTTTGCTACGTATGGGTGTCAAAAGTCTACATTTGTTCAAAAATTAGATGATGTAATTCCTCATAGGTCCAATAAAATAGGCTCTTTATCGATAATAAATATCGTTAGAGAGCCTATTTGACCTAAAGAATATGTGACTATCTTGGCAACAGTACTCATATTTGGCATTTTTTGTCCACGGGGTATAGAGCTAACCCCTCAAACAGCCCAAAACGCCTATTTCGATGCGCGCTCGGCCGCCTCGATCACGTGTTTGGCGAGGATCGCCGTCGTCACAGCGCCCACGCCGCCCGGCACGGGCGTGATGGCGTTAACGACCGGCTCCGCAGCATCAGAATCGACGTCACCCACCAGCTTGCCAGCGGCCTCGTCCCAATTAATGCCAACATCAATGATCGTCTGGCCCTCTCGAACCGCATCCACGCCAATCGTACGCGCGCGTCCAACGGCGGCAACCACAATGTCGGCAGCACGGCACTCGGCAGCAAGGTCGTGCGTATGCGTATGGCACGTCGTCACTGTGGCATTGCGAGCCGTAAGCATGGCGGCAACGGGACGGCCAATCACCAGCGACCGACCAACGACCGCGACCTTGGCCCCATCCAGCTCAACGCCGTAATGATCCAGCAAAGCAAGCACGGCTTCGGCTGTGCAGGGGGCAAAACCCTCGCCGCGCCCCGAAAGCGTGGTGAGCAGCGAAGCCGGCGTCATGGAGTCAACGTCCTTGGCAGGATCGAGTGCCGCGGCAACCGCGTCCTCGTCAAGGCCGGCGGGCAGCGGGCGGAACATCAGGCAGCCATGAACAGACGAATCGGTATTGATGTCCTCGATGGCCGCCAACAGCTCGTCCTGCGAAACATCGGCGGGAAGCAAAACGCGGCGAGCCTCAATGCCAACCTTTTCGCAGCGCTTGAGCGCACCGCGCTCGTAGGATAGGTCGTCCTCGCGTTCACCCACGCGCACGATAGCCAGCGTCGGCACAACGCCGCGCTCGCGCAAAGCCACGCAGCGAGCAGCAAGTTCCTCAGTCAAAACGCGAGCAACGGGGGCACCCTTCAGCAGTTCAGCCATGGCTATCCCCTCTTCCTTGCGGCGTCGGCGGCGCGGCGCGCCAGCGCATCGGCGCGCGGCAACCACATGTCGAGCAACTCATCACACGCCGTCTCGAGCTCCTCAGCACGAGCGCGATCCTTCATAGACGTGGTGTTCGCAAAGAGCGTCAAGCTCGCGCCCTGCATAGCGGAACGGCAGAACACGGCGCCGCACGCCACATCGGACAGCAGCTGACGCGAACCCTTGTCGGCCATGTCCTCGAGCAGCGCCAGTGCACGCCCGCAGGCATCCATAATGCGATACGGCGGCATGGCGGCCACATGCAGCGCATCCTGAATCGCGGTCGCTCGAGCCGGATCGCCACGCGGAATACCGTACGCCGCGGACACCTGCCCATATGCACGAACGTCCTCGGCAACCAACTCGACAAGCTCCTGGGCCAGCTCATCAGCCTGGGCAAACGCGCGCGTCAGGTCATCCGCGCGATCGGCAAGCGCGGGGTTGGTCGCGCCGTAGCGCGCGACCATCCCGCACAGCGAGGCGCCCAGCGCGCCCACAAAGGCGCTCGCGCTGCCACCGCCGGGAACCGGCTCGCGTGCGGCAAGTGCCTCGGCAAACTCTCGACAGGTTTTATCCATCATCTCTTGGCTCATACGCACGCACCTTCAAGTCATATACATCGGTCAGGCGGCAACCGCCGACCAACCGCATCGAACACGTAATGGTGCTAAGTCTAGCCCATAAGCACATGGGCGTCAGCGCACCTGGCCATCGCGGATTTCTATGACGAACGATAGGCCATGCCAACGCAAACATGGAACACATGGCCCACGTTTCGAGACTCCCGGGCAGCGGCAACTGGGGCATACATATAGGTAAGGAGCCCCATGTTGGGGCAACGCTCATCACGGCACCGGACGACGAATGGAGGAATCACCGCACAGCAAACAAAGTCATCATGTGCACGCGCAACCGCCGCCCCAGCGATCCGCGGCACACGATGTCCCTGGCAGACAAGGAGGACGCCACCATGAAGAAAAAGACCCTATCAATCCTTTCCCTTTGCATCGCCCTCTTTGCCGCATTTGCCCTTGTCGGCTGCGGCGGGAACGCATCGGGCGGGGGCAGCAGCGCATCCAAGAGCGAGGGCAAGGAAAAGGCCCCCGTCGCCAAGAAGACCGACTTTATCTGGTTTAAGGTCGAGATGCCCGAGGGCGTCGGCGTAAGCGACTCCGCCGGCAAGAATGCCGACAGGGTCCAGCTCACCTTCCCCGAAAACGAGAACGCCTCGGCCGATCGCTTTATCCCCGTTTGGAAAAAAGCGATGACAGCCGAGGAATCCCACGCCGACCAGGCAGAAAAGAAGGGGGATACGTTCCAGTGGAAGGATGGCGGGTCCGTCGAGTATAACGGCAGGACGTGGCTCGTCGGAACATACGAGGACAACAGCGGCATCTCAACCATGCTTTTTACCGACGTTGAGCCGGGAAGCGTCTACGTCCTCATCTCGAACTTCGACCAGCACAAGAAAGAAGCCGAGACGCTCCTCAACTCCATCGAGTTCCCCGATGACATGGCAGAGGCAGTTTCCGAGGCGCGCGAAGTCGAGATTTCGAGCATCGAGCTCAAGTAACGGGACACCCGCACGCGCCTACGCGCACCTGCGCACATGCGCCCCATTAAAGCAACGGGCACCCAACCCCGGGGAGGGCCGACAGGCATCGGCCCTCCCCTCTTTTGGACCCGCGCATATTGCCACTTGTCGGCGCAAATCCGGCCCTCAGAATGGGACACATGGCCCACCCTAGCGAGCCGTCCACGCGTACAGTAAAGGCAGGTAATCCATGGGCGGTTACAGATCGAGGAGGACACGACCATGAAAAAGAAGGCCTTTGCGATTCTCACACTCTGCATCAGTCTCCTTGCCGCGGTTGCCCTGGTGGGTTGCGGCGGAAGCGGCGGCGCTACCGGCAGTGGCGGTGGCGGCGGCGCAGAAAAGCCAGCCGTGGATATGAGGACCGACTTCATTTGGTTTAAGGTCGAGGTGCCCGAGGGCGTCGAGATCACCGACGTTGCCGGCGACACCGCCGACAGGGCCCAGTTTAAGTTCACCGAGAGCGAGCACGCCAGCGATCGCTTCATCCCTGTCTTCGACTCTGACAAGAACGCTGACGAGCTGTTCGACTACGAGGCCAAATGGAAGGCCAACTTTGAGTGGACCGAGAATGATCCCGTCAAGTACAACGGCAAGACTTGGCGCAACGCTTCCTATACACACTCGGGCGGCGTAACGACTGAGTACTTCACCGAAGCAGGCGGCGGCAGCGTTTACGTGAGCATCGACAATGTCGAGGAGCACAAGGACGCCGTCGAGACCATGATGAAGTCTCTGGAGTTTGCCGATGACATTGCCAAGGCCAAGACCGAGGCCATGGACGTCAAGCTCGACGATATCGAGATCAAGCGCTAAGCGACTGGCGAGCGCAACGGGAAACACGGTCGCAGAGCAAACAAGCGACGGTACCCCAGCGCTTCGTACCCAGGGAGGGCCGGTAAACCGACCCTCCTTTTCTTATGCCGATAGCCGGCGAACGCGAGGGTGCCGGGCGGCAAAACCACCCCCAGCGCGGTAGCAGCACAAATAGACAAGCGCCCCAACGCGTCCGCCCGCCGATTTATGGCGCCACGCAGACAATTAAGCCAACACGTTTAGACATCCGGGCAGTATAGTGAACAAAATGAGTGCATAACCGCACCCTGCGAACGGAGGAGTTATGACCGAACACCACGCCATCAGCCGTCGAGCATTCACGTTGGGCCTAGGACTCGCAGCATTGTCGCCATTTGTAAGCCTGCCCGAAACCGCGGGATTGGGCCTTCCCGTGCGCGCGGCATTTGCAGAAGACGCTGCCACAGCGTCAGTCAGCCTCGACAATTTCGTCATTCGCCTTCGCCCCGCGGGCTATTTTCGCACCGCGAGCGTCAACCAAGACGGCAACGTTCGCGGCAACGTCTGCCACCTGTTTAACGACGGCACGTCCAGCAAGCTCATCCTTGAGAACGTAACGACCAAGAATGACGATACAAACTGGTATGCTATCCGCACCTTGCTCAATTTCGAAGAGCATAAAAAGACGGGCTACAGCATTTGGTCGGTCGACGACGACTCGGACAAAGATGGAAAGGTCATCCACGTATGGGGCGGCGAGTATGACAACAAGCCCAGCCGCGCTTTTGCGTTCGAGCGTCAATCAAACGGAACCTATATCATCCGAGACCGCACGGTCGAGAAAGAAACCGAGAAAAAAGACATTAAGTACCTGGCAATAGAATCGAACGGCGAAGACCAGGACAACAATAAGATCTGCCATAAGAGTAAGAGCATTCCGTGGGAGCTCGAACTTATCGGTTACGACATGAAAAAGAACGATGCCACGGTTAGCAGCCTCGACTGGATCACGTACAGCAGCTACGTCGATGGGCCATGTTGGATGAAATACGTCGACGACAACAAGTTCCTCGACGAGCTGAGCATCCCGGGTACGCACGATTCGGGCACCTGCAGCGTGGACAACGACACTGAGCCCCAATCCTCGCAAGTAAAATGCCAGCAGGATTACATTCCCACGCAGTTGCTCGAAGGCATTCGCTATTTTGATATCCGGCTCGGAAAGGGCGACGACCCCGGTATCGACCACGGGGATTACTACCTGCTCAAAAAAGACGCGTACTTTATGCATCTTTCCGATGTCATAGGCTACTTCAAAACGTTTTTGAACGAAAACCCGACAGAAGCGCTCATCATGCTTGTATCACGAGGCAACGACGAGGCTACCGACGAAAGTGTTACGACGGCTTTCGCCAAGGTTTTGGACGACAACCCCAAACTGTTCTATACGTCGAGCCGAATCCCCACGCTACACGAGGTGCGCGGAAAGATCGTTCTGCTGCGTCGATTTAGGCTCGCCGGCAACAGTGTAAGCGGCCACACGTGGGGCCTCGACCTTACCGAATGGGATGACAAGATCAAGGCTCACTCCGACAGCGCCACTATGTGTCTCGTCCAAGACGCGCGGGGCTTTGAAGCCGCGGGGGAAACAGGCGACAAAGAGCCCTATTGCACCAAGGTATACGCCCAGGACAAGTACAAACTCACGGGAACCGACAAGCTCAGCTGGGTCGATAATGCGCTGAAGGAAACGACCGGGCGCACGCGCAACGAGGTAGATGTCGAGGACGATAACGGGGCCAAGGAGCAAGTCCTGGAGCGCTGCTGGTCTATCAACTACACCAGCTGCACGGGCTTGTCGCACGGAGGCAATCCTTTTACCTCGGCACGAGTAGTCAACGAGCATCTGTATAAGAGCCCGTACATCAATCCCAGCGGCATCGAGGATACAAAGTCAGATTACCTCGAGCACATTGGCATCATCGCATCCGACTTTGTTGATGCGGCGCTGGCCCGGAGCATCTACCAGCGCAATTACGATTACGATACACAGCACAAGCAGACAGCTTCGTACTACCTCCCGACCCGCATGCGCATGACGTACGGCGACTCGCTGAGCGATGCCTCGCTCCAGGATGGCAAGACCGTTGGCGAGGGCCATTTCCGCCTTGTCGACAGCAGCAACGTACTCAACGTGGCGGCTTCGGGCCATGCGTTTGCCATTGAATACGTGGATGTTGATGCCCTGGGCAACGAGACCGTTACAAGACTGCAGGGCTTTGTGCCTATCGATATCGATCCACGCGCGCTGACGCCCCATTTTGAGGGACTCGAAGGCCTTAAGGCCGGCGAAGACGTGCGCGCCAAGATTGCGGCATCACTCGAGGGCAAGCTCGAAACCGATGCCTGCACGGCCCAGCTCGAGTTTGTGCACGACGCGGACGGCGCTCCGGGCACGGCAATGGCCGAGGGCGAAACATTTGCCGCAGGAACGTACTGGGTGCGCGTGAACGGTCTCTTGGGCGACGCGGCGCAGAACTACACGCTCGCCAGCGACGGAGCCGCAAGCTTTACCGTAGCGGCCTCGGGCAGTGCGGGCGGCAACGGCAGCGGCACGGGTTCCAACGCAGGCAGCGCCGACAAGAACGGCAAGGGCAACAAGAGAGACCAGGGCAAGAGCTCGGGCGGAAAGCTCGCCAACACGGGCGACGGTTCTGGCGTTGCCGCCGGGCTCGCTGCCGCCGCCGTAGCGACGACGGTCGCCGGCGCAGCAATGCTTGCCAGTGACCGCGACAATACCGAGGACGTTAACGAATAGGCAAGCCAGTTTTTTGGGCGCATCAACTCAATCGGGGCGCAGAATACCGTTCTGCGCCCCGATTTTTACCTTGGACCGAACGCCGTTATCGGCTACATCACCATGTTCAGCGCGTTCACAAATTCCTGGGCCTTCGCACGGCTACTCAGGCTAAAGACGCAAGCGGTCAACAGTCGATTGCGCAGAAAAACATCACGGCCTTTGATTCTATTGACGCCCGTGATGTCCTTAAGATAGACAATCTCGGTGTGCTTGCCGCCGAAAGTGCCCTTCCTGAGCACCTCGATACGGTTGGGGTAGATCTTGACGTCTTTAAACCTACCCGAGCCCTTGTCCTGAAACAGCAAGGTGTTGTTGTCCATGTATGTCACTCCCATGGGGTTCGTGAAAACTGTCTCTATGGCCACATTTTAGTCACTGCAAGGCCCCCATGCGAAGGTGCCAGACAACGCAGCAATTCGTGTCAGCGCGAGGCTTTAAACTAAATGCAATAAAGATGCACTCCTCAAGAGGAAAGTCGGGCGATATTGATGGGTGAACTGGTAAACCGCGGGGAATCGGCAATCGTGCCAGAAGTTTTTTACAAGCAGGTTTCCTCGATTCTCAACGCCGCTCGCGACAAGGCCTATACCGCCATTAACTTTGCGATGGTTGAGGCATATTGGGAGATCGGCAAGAGTATTGTTGATGAACAGGACGGAGAGGAGCGCGCCAAGTATGGCGATGCACTGATCGACGAACTTGCCGTTAGATTGACTAAGGATTTTGGCAGAGGCTTCAACGCCAGAAGCTTAAGATACATGCGTCAGTTTTATCTTGCGTTCCCAATCCGGAACGCACTGCGTTCCGGATTGAATTGGACACATTACCGCAGGTTATCGCGTATAACCGACCCTGATGCTCGAACATGGTACATGAACGAATGCGCCGATTCTCGCTGGAGCACGCGTCAGCTCGAACGCCAGATCAACACCATGTTCCGCGAGCGCCTACTTACCAGCAAGGACAAAGAGGCCGTCACCCAGGAAATCCAAGAGAGCGCCCCGGCTCGTCGCCCCGAGGATATCATCCGCGACCCATATGTACTGGAGTTTTTAGGTTTCTCGGACGATGCTACGTTTCGCGAGAGCGATCTAGAGCAGGCACTCATCACGCATCTTCAGAAGTTCCTGCTGGAGCTTGGCCGTGGTTTCGCTTTCGAGGCGCGCCAAAAGCGCATCACCTTTGATGGGCGCCATTTCTATATTGACCTTGTGTTTTACAACTATCTGATGCGCTGCTTCGTGCTCATCGACCTTAAGACCGATGACCTTACGCACCAGGACCTGGGCCAGATGCAAATGTATGTGAACTACTACACGCGCGAGCTCATGAACGAAGGCGACAATCCGCCCATAGGCATCGTGCTCTGCGCGGACAAAAGCGATTCGATCGTCGAGTACACGCTGCCCGAAGACAACGACCAAGTGTTTGCCGCCAAATACCTGCCGTATCTTCCAAGCAAGGAAGAGCTGGCGCGCGAGCTGAGTGCCGAGTACCGCGCCATCAACGAAGCGACCAATGGCGAAACGCAAGGGTAGCAATGAGGCTCCAGCGAGCGCGACAACGGCAACGGATCGCTCATGCGCATCGCTCCCCTGGCGTTCACCGATGCGACAGACGAAGAGGTCAGCAAGGTCTCCGCGATTACGCACGCCCACAGAACGTCGACCGATGCATGCGTCATATTTGTCGAGCAGATGAGAGACGTGCTGAACGGCGCACTCCCCTCGTGGGCGCTGCAGCTGAAAAGCGCGCCCGACCACGAAATCAGGTCCGGCGGTTTCGTGCGCGACACCCTTAAGGCAGCCGCCTGGTGCTTCGTCAACACCAACAGCTACGAAGATTGCGTGCTTGCCGTCGTCAACCTGGGCGACGACACCGACACCACCGCAGCCGTCGCAGGCGCCCTCGCCGGCGCAGCATACGGCATGGACGCAATTCCGCAGAAATGGATCGACACCCTGCGCGGTAAAGAGTTGATTGAGAGCTGCTTGTTTTAGGGCGCCATTCAAGAAATAAGGTAGGAGGCATCATGGAGAGGAAGATCGCGAATATCGATGAGTTCCAAATGGGCGAAAACGAGACCCCGATACTCCCAACGGGACTGATGGAGGAAGAAAACCTTTACGTCCTTCCCGACGGGCGCTACCTCCCCTGCGGGGTCTACCGGACCGAAGATGGCGGCTCACTCATTTATGAGCCATCCGGGCTCAGCTTCTTCGGGCAGATGCTTGCTCAATTCAAAGAGAGCTAAAGGCTTGATTGCCCGTCAGATCGACACTGCTCCAAACCAGGGGGTGGATAGGATGTCTCCCACCGCGGCCTGTGAGGTAAAATCTTGACCGCCGCGGAATCCGCCTGCGGGCAACGCTCCGATCTCCGATTGGGGTGAAGCCTATGAACTTGTTTCTTGAAATCCTGCGCCTCTCGATGTATGTGACCGGCATTGCCCGGAACCTCTACTCGATCTGGCGGGAATATAAGCAGTAACGGATAGCGAAGGGAGTCATAGAAAAGGGTCGGTTGCAGCCGACCCTTTAAGACGATAGCACCTGCGTTGCCCGCGCTTCCAAAGTTGACCGACTGAGGAGCGGGTTCCGCGGCACATCCTGATTTTACCCAGTGGCAAGGCTCTTTTACAGCCGTTCCACCGTTTATTTACATCTGCCAATCAAGACGAGACTACTACGCACCTTTATTACACACGATATTTTCAGCCTGGTATAACCAAGTTCAATAATAGAATGCAAATCCAACCACCGTGTCTGATTACAAAAAGATTTTTGCCTTTTCTGCAGCAAACTCTTCCTCGGTAAGCACTCCACTATCACGCAGCGTTGCAAGCCTCTCAAGCCTTGCAACTACATCAATCACTATCCGCCAGCGTCTCAATAGTCTGTGAAACCTGCGGATACCGCTCAAGCTCCTTCGATAGGGCATCGACTATCTCGGCAATATTCTTTGCATTTTTGCCCCCGTTTAATACGTTTGCCCTGACCTTAGATGACGACTTGACAGTAACGCCAGATCCGCCTTCAACTGGAACAACCGAAATACTGATATTTTCGCCCCAAGACCAAAGGCTCATACCAATCTCGGCTGCAACTGTTCTTGTTGTGGGCGATGCACTATCAACTTTTACTTTAGGCAGCTTTTCCATAGCTGCCTTCAAGGCATTAAACGTGTCGTCAGGAGAATACGGTACCTGAAGCTGCTGATCCGCAAAACCCATAATCTGGCCTCCGCTTCTTACAAGATTAAGGCTATCGGCAATGGTAGCACGTTCCCAGCAGTCTTAAATTTGTCTCATGACCTTGCGATGCAGCCCGACGCCCCGGCTCCGCTTCCCTACTTCCCAAAGATCGCAGCGAACAATCCCTTGCGCTTGGGTTTTTCTTCTCGGTAGGAACCCTCGGCAGCCGCTGCCACCTGACGTGGCTGCTCGTCGCCTCCACGGCGCACAATTTGGTACAGGAATGGCGATTTGATGTATTTGACCTCGACGGGCGTGGCGTGAACGGTGCTTTCGCCGGACAGATGCAGGCTCGGATTGAGCGGCGCCACAATATGCGTCTCGCGCTTGTCGCTAAACACCACCGCCGCCGCACGGCCCGTCTGGCCGTTCACGGCAATGCGCACCTGCTCGCCATTACGTCCATCCGACGCGGGACGATCGACAAAGTAGACCGGCACCATAACCAGGCCGTCCTTGTGCTTGCGGGCCTTGCGCGCCCAGGTGCGGATGCTCTTTTTATTGAGCCCCAGGAAAGTCTCGGCATCGTTGCCAACAATGTCGAGCGCCAGCTTGTCAATGACCACCTGGTCCTTGGTGGACGCATCGACGGAGACAACGCGGAAGTCGCCTTCCTGCATGGCCGGGTCGAACGACCCAACCTTGGCAAAGTCCCATGGCTCCAGAATGCCCATAAGGCGAACGTCCAGGTAGTTTGCCCTGGGATATGCCCAGTCGAGCACCTCGTAGTACACCAGGGTCTCCTTGCTCAGGCCCTTGCCCGGGAAGGACGCCATCATGCGCAGGTCCGCGAGCGCCATGGGGAAGTAGAAG
The DNA here is from genome assembly GCA_052274955.1 of Collinsella sp. Taxonomy (GTDB): domain Bacteria; phylum Actinomycetota; class Coriobacteriia; order Coriobacteriales; family Coriobacteriaceae; genus Collinsella. The sequence continues at coordinate 7,572 of DAWCEJ010000045.1, read as the reverse complement.
AGCATCATGTCGTTTTGAATCGCGTCTTCCACATCGTGACCGGCAAAGGCGTCTGGATATCGGCGCACCAGCTCAAGCGCATTGGCGCGCGCCTGCTGCGGCGTTATCTCGCAGGGAATACCCTGCTCGGGCACATATTCCGCACCAACGCCCATAGTCAGGCGCTTGCTAAACGTCCCCGGCTTGAGCAGGTCGGCGACACCGATCTTATTGCCGCAGGACGGGCACTCAAACACGCGCTGGGTCGACTCGCCCTCAAAGGACGCTCCGCAGAAGGGACAGGGGATGCTCACGTGCGTGGCCTCTTGGAACTCCTGGGCCGTGCCGCGGTCTTCCCACAGCAGATGCTCCAGAACCGACTGATTGCGCCAGTGCTCATTAAAGAAATACCAGTCGGGGTCCACCGGGCGCTCGAGCTGCGACACATGCGTGAGCTTAAGCAGCCCATCGACAACCGTCAGTGGCGTATGGCGAATGCCCAGGGCGCTCTTGGGCTCCCCCGCATCGGCCTGCCACGGAACGACCGTGCCGCAATAGGCGCACTCAAAGCTGCGTTTAGCCTGGTGTGAGTACATAGGGCCGCCGCAGTTTTGGCATTTAATGGCAAACATCTCGTCCATGAATACGTCCTCCTTTGCACTGGGGCTGTCGACATTAAGTATGTCGGGCAGGTAAGCACGTGCCCATACCCATGTGGCCCAAAATCGAGCACCCAGGCAGACGAGAAGGCTCGCTCGTTAGCACCGGCAGACTATTGCTGCATTTTCTGAGTATCGGTGCACGGCGCCCCCGCGCGAGCTACACTATCCCCTTAAACATGATTGTGAGGACGACCGCTATGCTATTTGTAAATCGGCTGGTACATACGCTTGTTCCCGGCAGCGAGGGCGAGCCGGTCGATACCTCCCGCCGCACCAACGCGGGCTTCGCCGCAAGCCTCATCTGCATTGGCCTCAACATCACCTTGTGCCTGGCCAAGGGCATCGCGGGCCTGCTCGCTGGCTCCGTCTCCCTCATCGCCGACGCTTTCAACAACCTCTCCGATGCCTCGAGCAACATCGTGAGCCTGCTCGGGTTCCGCCTCGCCAGCCGCCCGGCAGACGAAGGCCACCCCTATGGCCACGGCCGCTACGAGTACCTCGCCGGCTTGTTTGTCGCCGTCCTGGTTTGCGCCGTCGGCATCAACCTGATCCTCGAGTCGGTCACCAAGATCATCAAGCCTTCCCCCACCGCTTACACGCTCGTTTCCCTTGCGGCACTGGCTACATCCATGCTCGTTAAGCTCTGGATGGCCGCATTCAACCGCGCGCTGGGCAACCGTATCGATTCCGAAACACTCATTGCCACAGCACAGGACTCCAAAAACGACGTCATCACCTCGGGCTCGGTCTTGGTGGCGGCGCTTATTTCGCAGACGACCGGCTTTGACCTCGATGGCTGGGCAGGCCTGGGTGTGGGCATCTTCATCTGCATCAGCGGCATGGGCCTAGTGCGCGACGCCATCAGCCCGTTGCTGGGGCAAGCGCCCGACCCCAAGCTCGTCCAGGCAATCCGCGACAAGATCATGTCCTATCCGCAGGTCTTGGGCACACACGACCTGATGGTGCACGACTACGGCCCCGGTCGTCAGTTTGCCAGCGCTCACGTGGAGATGCCCGGCGAGGGCGACGCATTTGAGCACCACGAGATCCTGGACACCATCGAGCACGACATCAAGCGCCAGATGGGCATTGGCATCACGCTGCACTGCGACCCCATCGCGACAACCGGCGATGATTTGCGCGGCTGGGTCAAGCGCGGCGTTATGCAGATCGACCCCGCGCTCTCCATCCACGACCTGCACGAGCACGACGGGTTCGTTTCGTTTGACCTGGTGCGCCCCGACGGCTTTGACATATCCGACGAGGAGCTGCTGGAGCTCGTCACGCGCATCGTGCACGAGCGCCGACCCAATGCCTCATGCGTCGTTACGTTTGACTCGGGCTTTAGCTCGCCCGACCGTCCGGCTGAACAGCTGTAGCCCGCTTAACAGCTAGTTTCCCTGCGCGCCCGAGATGCCGTTTTGCAGTGCATTCCAGGCACCCGTCGCCATGTCGCCCAAGTTCTGCGCGGTGTCGCCCAGGTTTTGTGCCGTATCGCCCAGCTCTTGCGCCTTGTCTCCCAACTCCTGTGCCTTGTTGCTCAAGTCCTCCAGCGTATTGGAACTCGAGCTGTCGGTACCGCTTTGGCCGTCGGGCGAGTTGCCCGAGCTATTCTTGTGCGTGAGTTGAATTTCGAGGTTGCCGCTGTCGTTATAGTAAGCAGAAGTAACGACCCAGTTGGCATCGATGACGGGCGTTGAGCCATCATCAGTCAGGACCACGGCATTCGAAAGATTGGCGCCGCGCGACTTGAGAAGTTTCTTGGCGTTGGACCAGTACTGCCCCGGGATATCGCTCAGATCGACGGTGCTAGACGAGGCGGACTCGGTTTGCTCGGCAGCGGTATCGGCCGTTGAACTCCCTCGCTTGTTGAGCATGCCCGACACAATGGCAAACACAACCGACAGCGCAAAGAAGATCGCCAGCACGATGAGGGTCTTCTTGATCACGCTCGACGAACGCGACGGCTTCTTCTCCTCGTCCTCGCCATATTGCGGAATCGACTTGGGGTACTCGCGATACGGCTCGCGCGACTCGTAGCGAGACTGCGCCGTGCGAGGCATATACGTCGTCTGCTGAGGCTGCGGAATGGGATTTTGCGGCAGGTCATCATAGGGATTCGGCGTCGAGGCGGCATAAGAATCCTGCGGCGCGTAATCAAACGGGTCCGGAGCTGCGTTGCCATAGGGGCCTTGCGAAGATACAGCATAAGAATCCCGCGCTGTGTCGCCATAGCCCATAACCCGGGTTGGCTCGGCAGAAGGCTGCGTCGCGGCGGGGTCGGTATAACCGGGGTTGGGAACAACGCGGGTCGCATCGGCGCTATCGCCAGCCTGCGCAGAACCGTAGCCGCCCATCACGGTTGTCTTGTCCTGATCCATGCAACGATTCCTTTCCGTCGCCCGTAAGCATCAAGTTATCCATGCATTCTACCCGCGCAAAAGCCCGTGACGGACAGAGCCCGTCCATATCTACAAGACAAGCGCGGCTAGAAAACAAAAGCCCCGCCGGGCCTTGGTAGGCGCGACGGGGCGGGCAAGCAGCTATGGGCAACAAGCTTAGAACAGGCCGGTGATGTTGCCGTCGTTGTCGACGTCGATGTTCTCAGCCGCGGGGACCTTGGGCAGGCCCGGCATGGTCAGAACACTGCCGGTCAGTGCGACCACAAAGTGGGCACCGGCGGAAACCTTGAGCTCACGCACCGTGATGCGGAAGTTCTCGGGAGCGCCCAGGGCCTTGGCGTTGTCGCTAAAGCTGTACTGCGTCTTGGCCACGCACACCGGCAGGTTGCCAAAGCCGTTCTCGCGCAGCTCGGCGAGCTGGCGCTTGGCGGCCGGCGTAAAGTCAACACCGTCGGCGCGGTAGACCTTGGTGGCAATGGCCTCAAGAGCGTCGGCCACATCGGCGCCGTCCTCATAGGCAAACTTGAGCTCGCTCGGCTGCTCAATCAGACGCATGACCTCATCGGCAAGCTCGAGCGCGCCCTCGCCGCCCTTGGCCCAGACCTCGGAAAGCTTAACGTTGACGCCGAGCTTCTGACACTCGGACTCGATGAGCGCAAGCTCGGCCTCGGTGTCCGTCGGGAAGCGGTTGATGGCGACTACGCAGGGCAGACCATAAACGTTCTGGATGTTGTCGACGTGACGCAGCAGGTTGGGCATGCCGGCCTTGAGTGCCTCGAGGTTCTCCTCGTTGAGGTCGGCCTTGGCGACGCCACCGTTGTACTTCAGCGCACGAGCGGTCGCGACGACCACGACGGCGCTGGGGCGAACGCCCGTCATACGGCACTTGATGTCGAGGAACTTCTCGGCACCCAGATCGGCACCGAAGCCGGCCTCGGTAATGGCGACATCGCCAAAGCGCATCGCCATACGCGTGGCCATGATAGAGTTGCAGCCGTGGGCAATGTTGGCGAAGGGACCGCCGTGGACAAACGCGGGCGTGCCCTCGAGCGTTTGCACCAGGTTGGGCTTGAGCGCGTCCTTAAGCAACGCGGCCATGGCACCCTGGGCCTTAAGGTCGCGGGCACGGACGGGTTCGCCGGCAAAGCTGTAGCCGACGACGATCTCGCCCAGGCGCTCCTTGAGGTCGTTAATGCTCGTAGACAGGCACAGGATTGCCATGACCTCGGAGGCAACGGTGATATCGAAGCCGTCCTCGCGCGGCACGCCCTGGGCCTTGCCGCCAATACCGTCGATGACATGGCGCAGCTGACGGTCGTTCATGTCGACGACGCGCTTCCAGGTGATGCGCTTAACATCGATACCGAGCTGGTTGCCCTGCTGAATATGGTTGTCGAGCATGGCGGCCAGCAGGTTGTTGGCAGCACCGATGGCATGAAAGTCGCCGGTAAAGTGCAGGTTGATATCCTCCATGGGGATGACCTGAGCCCAGCCGCCGCCGGCAGCGCCGCCCTTAACGCCAAAGACGGGGCCGAGCGAAGGCTCGCGCAGGGCCACGGCGCTCTTGACGCCGCGACGGCGCAGGCCGTCGGCCAGACCGATGGTCGTGGTGGTCTTGCCCTCGCCCGCAGGCGTTGGGTTGATAGCGGTCACGAGGACGAGCTTGGCCTGGTGATCAGTCGGCTCGTTGAGCAGTGAATAATCGACCTTAGCCTTGTCGAAGCCGTACGGAATCAGGTGCTTAACGTCGACGCCGGCGTTCTTGGCCACCTCGGTAATAGGCAGCGGCGTGACAGAACGTGCGATTTCGATGTCAGTAGGCATAGGCGGTCCTTTCGTTACCGAATGAGAAAAAGACCAATTCAGCATAGCACGGGCGCGCAATAGTAAAACACCCGTAACCGATGAATGGCGATATGTTTATCCAATGCTCAGCGATAGCTTAACAGCCCGCCAAAACAAAGCGCCCTAAATGGTAGGTTCAATCCCCAAGTGCTCAAAGGTGCGAAGCGTTGCCTGGCGGCCCTGGGGCGTGCGAATCATCAAGCCGCACTGCAGCAGATAGGGCTCATAGACATCCTCGAGCGTTCCCGGGTCCTCGCCCACCGCGCTGGCAAGCGTTGTCAGGCCCACGGCACGTCCGGAGAACGTCTTAGCGAGTGTCTCCAAAATGCGAATATCCATCCAGTCCAGACCAAGCTCATCGATCTCGAAGAACTCGAGCGCCTGGCGGCAGATATCGAGCTCGATAGGGCCGTTGCCGCGCACCTGTGCGTAATCGCGCACGCGCTTGAGCAGGCGGTTGGCAAGACGTGGCGTGCCGCGCGAACGCGAGCCGATCTCGAGCGCACTGGGGTGGTCGATCGTCACGCCCAGGATGGACGCCGAGCGCGTCACAATCTGCGCGAGTTCTTCGACCGTGTAGTAATCCAGGCGATATGAAATGCCAAAGCGGTCGCGCAGCGGGCCAGTCAACATACCCGAGCGGGTCGTTGCCGCCACCAGCGTAAACTTGGGGATATCCAGGCGAATCGATCGTGCGGCCGGGCCTTTACCGATCACGATATCGAGGGCAAAGTCCTCCATCGCGGGGTACAGGACCTCCTCGACCGAACGGTTGAGGCGGTGGATCTCGTCAATAAACAGCACATCACCCGGCTGCAAGTTAGTAAGGATGGCCGCCAGGTCGCCCGTGCGCGCGATGGCGGGGCCACTCGTGGTCTTGATCTGAGCGCCCAGCTCGTTGGCGATAACGGTGGCCAGCGTGGTCTTGCCCAGGCCCGGAGGACCCGAGAAAATCACGTGGTCGAGCGTCTCGCCACGGTTCTGCGCCGCTTCGATCAACACGCGCAGGCTCTGCTTGATGTGCTCCTGGCCACAGTAATCGTCCAGGCGCTGGGGGCGCAAAGTGCGGTCGACATCGAGGTCCTCGGCCGTCAGCTCCGTGCCCACCATGCGCTCGCCGTGCGCCATGGATGCCGCCGGCGAGTTGCCGGGCGTCGCCCACAGGTCCTGAGAGTCATCGGCTTCCCACATCACGCATCCATTCCGAGTCGCTTAAGCGCCGCGCCGAGCAGATCCTCGACACGCATATTCTGCCCATCATACCCGCTCAGGGCAACATCGGTCTCCTGCGGGCTAAAGCCCATGGAAAGGAGCGCCGCACGGGCGTCATCGATGGCCGAGGGAGCGGCAGCGGGCACGGGCATCACAACCTGGCCGGGAATCACGTCGACCGGCACAAAGCCCTTGTCCTTGGCAAAGGTGCTCTTGAGCTCCAGGATCAGACGCTGAGCTGTCTTTTTGCCCACACCGGGCACCTTGGCCATGCCCTTGTCGTCCTCGGCCATCACCAGCGAATACAATTGCCCCACGGTATAGGTGGAAAGCACGGCGAGCGCCAAGCGCGGGCCAACGCCCGAGACAGACACGAGCCGATCGAACATCGTGCGCTCATCCTTAGAGGAAAAACCGAAAAGTGTCATGGCGTCCTCGCGCACCTGCATACGCGTGTAGAGGCGGACCTCGCCGCCGGGCGACGGCAACGTGGCCGCAGTGCTGCCCGAGATGCCGAGCTCAAAGCCAACGCCCGACACATCGACGACAGCAGAGCTCATCGTGGCCTCGACAAGCGTTCCGTGGAGCTGGGAGATCATCAGTATCCGGTTCCTCTCTGTTGATAGAACTCGCCGCCGGTAAGCGCCCGGGTACGGCTGAGGTTAACGTGGCAGATGGCGCAGGCCAGGGCATCGGCGGCATGGTCGGGATGCGGGTCGTGATCGAGCTGCGTGAGCGTGCGCACCATGTAGGCGACCTGCCGCTTATCTGCGGCACCGGTACCCACCACAGCCTGCTTGATCTGCATAGGCGTGTACTCGCCGATCTCGAGCGCGCACTCCGAAAGCGCCACGAGCGCGGCACCGCGGGCATGTGCCGTGGGGATTGCCGAGCGGACATTAGCGCCAAAGTAGATGCTCTCGATGGCAGCGGTATCGGGTCGATAACGCTCCACGACACCCTTGAGGTCGCGGGCGATATGCGACAGGCGCACCGCGAGCGGACTGCCTGCGCTGGTCTCGATGCAGCCATAGGCACGGCAGCGAACCTCGCCACGCCGCTCCTCGATAATCCCCCAACCCGTATGAGCCAAACCGGGGTCGATGCCCAAAATAACCAAGCCAACCTCCCCTCGCCACAAGTACGGCGCAAGACAAGGCCTCGCGCACTATTCACGAACGTCTGTTCTAGAATAACACAACGCTAGCTCCATAAGTCAGCCGAGATCGAATTGTAGGTTGAGCATACGCAAGCGAGCGCCCGCCAGAGCGAGCAAGGTGCCTTGAAAGAGGAGGGCATTGACCTTGCGGTCATGCCCGACGATTGAAAGGCAGATTGCCGCTCTGGCGGGCGCGCAGCGACCTAGTTCTGTGAGAAGAACGGGAATTGCCTCGGATCAACCGGCGGATGCGGCATCGGGCCACCCTGGGGTCCACCCTGCGGGCCACCCTGGCCGCCCATCATCTTATCGA
>DAWCEJ010000044.1:0-1936 GCA_052274955.1 Collinsella sp. | reverse complement strand
CCCCGTCGGAGAGCGGACGCGTGGGCGCGGTAATGGCGGTACCGCCCTGGATACGCGCAAGGGGAATCTCGACATCGCGGTAGCCTGGCATGCTGATGGAGATGCCGCCGTTGAAGTCATACGCGTCAAGGAGCGTTGCCTCGTCCACGTAGCCTTCCGAAAGCGGGGCAACCTCAAAGATGGCTGTACCCTCGTCATCGGTTGTGGCGGTGAGCTGTTTGCCAGCGGCGTAGCGCGACGTCAGCGTGACCTGGGCACCCGCGATAGGGTTCATCTTGTTGGCGACGTCGACCACCACCACGCCGAACATGGTACGCGAGAGCACCAGGACCTTGAAGGGGTCTTCTTCGTCGGCATAGGCTTCGGTGGGCGCGAACGGCAGTATGAAGGCGTTTGAGGTACCCGGCACGCGCGGCAACATTATGCTCGCCAGCGAGGACGCTCCGGCAACAAGTAACGAACGGCGATCAAGCATCTTGGGCTCCCATCCCGCAAATATCGGTGGAAATAATCAAATTATGCGAGAAGGTGTCCTGTCGCGGTAGTGCCGTTCGAGGGGCAAAATGTCCAAATGCGAATGCGGAAGCGCGGGAGCGCTGGGGTGCGTGTGGCGTGTTTGGCAGGCGGTCCGCTAGCGCAACATATGCGCGACCAGCTCGGCGCGAGTTCCGATGCCAAGCTTTGCATACACGCCGGACAGGCGGTTTTTAACGGTGCCCGGTGATACGCCCATATGGCGTGCGATTTCGGCGTTGGTCCACCCACGACAGGCGAGCATGGCCATGGTGAATTCCGTGGTGGTGAGATCGTCGGCCACATCCTCCCCCGAGTCGGGGTTGTGAATGCGTCGCCAGCCGTAGCTAAAGCGGTACGTGATCTCGATGATACGTGCGAAATCGTCAGGGTATTGCGCCTTTAGGCATGCCTCGATAAGTCCCTGCAAAAGGCCATGGTGCTCGCCGATGAGCTCGATAAGGCCGTCAGGGCGTGCGATGTTCCAGGCAGTTTCGAAATGCGCCTTTGCGGCATCGACGTTTTTGAGGCTCATGCATGCCATAGAAGCTGACAGGTGCAGGAACAGCTCCGATATGGGATAGCGTCCTTGTTTCATGATCAGAGCGTTTTCCGCCATGCCCAGGCTGCGGCCGTATTCGCCGTGCAGATACAGGGCGTGGGCCATCACGTAGCTGGCGAACAGACGTAGCCCTTCGGGCAGATGCGCTGCGAACGGATAGAACTCATCGGCAGAATAGGGGGACGGCAGGTGAAGCAGGACGCTTGCGGCCGAGGCGAACAATATGTGGACGGCACGGGTGGCGGGGGATTCCCCTTCGGCCGACGCATCGAGGATGCGCTCAAGGCACCGGCGGGCATCGGGGATGCGGTTGAGCGACAGACTGGCATATCCGCAGATAAAGCATGCGGAATAGCGCAGTGCGGGGTCGGTGGCGTCAAGATAGGGGCGTGCTGTCTTGGCGGCGAGTGCGGCCTGTCCGCGAAAGTACAGCACTTCTGCCGTGGCGATGGCGCGTGAATCGGGGTCGGAAATGCCTGCAACCGCAGCGTCAATCTGCCCCGGCACAAAGGCGGTGCACATCAACGGCATGGGAACGCATGGGTAGCCATCGCAGTCCATCTTCCATCTCCCAACAGCTGGCAACACTAGCAGCAATTGTACTCTTGTTGCTCGGGACTGGAATTTGTGGGTATCGCCTACGATTGTGCCGAACGTATAAAGGGAGGTCCCCGGTATCTGCCGCGTGTGCTACGACCTCACGCCTAAGCCTGTCGGCACGGTCGAGTGGGAGTAAACTTCTACTCTTTTGGGCGAATTGCATTGACGGAGAGGGGTTCCGCGCAAACGTGTGCGGGACCCCTCTCGTTTTACTGATCGGTTAATGCTGCGGATCGTTTTGGAAGGCTTGCGAGCATAGTG
>DAWCEJ010000043.1:0-6551 GCA_052274955.1 Collinsella sp. | reverse complement strand
TCTTGACAATGTCCTGCTCATATTAAAAGGAACGTCCCCAAGTGCCGCAAAATGACGACATCCACTCTCGCTTTGTGGGTAGTCATTGGGGAGGTTCTTGTTTGACTAGTCGTTTAAAAACGTCCCCAATGACTACCCAACGACTAGTCCGGACCAAGGCAACGCCGATGTTTTGGCAACGACAGCGAAAACCCGCCAGAGCGAGCAAGGTGCCTTGAAACGAGGCGGCATTGATCTTTTGATCATGCCGCCGAAGTTGAAAGGCAGATTGCCGCTCTGGCGGGTTTGCAGCGTCAACTGGTTACGCGGGCTGGTAAGCCCGCGTAACCCTAATAATTGGCTTCGTAGCCGTTGCCGTCGCCGGTGGGCTCTTCGTAGTAGTCCGAATCGCTCGAATCGCTTGAGTCATCGGAATCGTCAGAGCTGACCGAAGAGGTTGCGGTACCGTTTGCGTAGTCGTCAGACGTGTTGTTGTTCAGGTCGCCGATCGTAGAGCTCGAACCGTCGGAAAGACCCATGGTGTTGGGACCCTTGGGATCCTTGCCGGCATCGACGCGCTCCATCATTTCCTTGAGCTCGTCCTCGTAGACAAAGACGTAGCTCACACCATCGATCATGGTGCTGTCGTCGGCGTACGAGGGCAGGTTGGCCGAGTAGATACCGTCGACATCCATACCGCGCATGGCGTTGACCGTAGCCACGATATCCTGAACGCTCATATCGGTTACGAGCATATCGGACAGCGAATTAACCAGACCAAAGATCTTCGTGGCATCGAAGTTATTGAGAATCTGGTTGGCAAGGGCGCCAAGCACCTGACGCTGGTGGCGCATGCGCGTGTAATCGCCGTCGGCATAGGTGTAGCGGCAGCGGGCATAGGTAAGGGCGGTGGCACCGTCCATATGCTGCTGGCCAGCGGTAATCTTAATATCCAGGTGCTCGGGATCGTCAACATCATCGGTTGCGTTAATGTCGATACCGCCAACCGAATCAATCAGCGCCTGCATACCGTCGAAGCTGACCTCGGCATAGTGGGAGATCTGAACACCGCACAGCTCGTTGACCGCCTCGACCATGGCCTCGGCGCCGCCAACGGTATGGCAGGCGTTGATCTTCATGGTCTCGCCCTTGTACTCGACCTTGGTGTCGCGCGGAACGGAAATGAGCGTCGCCTGCTTTTGCGTGGGGTCGATGCGTGCCAGGATAATCGAGTCGGCACGATACGTATCCTCGCCCGGACGGCCGTCGGTGCCAAGAAGCAGCACGTAGAACGGATCCTTTGCCTCATCGGTGTCAACCAGAACCCGACGCAGATTGTCGGTAATGACATTAGAATCGCCGAGCTTGCCCATAATGGTGGCAAACCACAGGCCGGCAGCGGTAGTGGCACTCAGCAGCACGCCAAGCACGACAATGAGCGCGACGTGACGAATCGTGTGGCTACGACGACGTTGGCGAGCGCGCTCGGAATAGCGAGCCACGTTATCGCGACTGTAGATCTTGGCCTGCGCACCAGTTGAGGGTCTTCGGGTGGTGGTATCCGCGAGGGGCTTTTTATTAAACATAGGCAACCTGTATTAGTAGATGACGGGATCGGGGACGGTAGCATGCTCGACATGCGCGCCAAGCGCCTGCAGCTTTTCGACAAACTGCTCGTAGCCGCGCTTGATGTGATGGATAGCCGAAACCTCGGTCGTCCCGTCGGCGATCAAGCCCGCTACGACGAGGGCCGCTCCGCCGCGCAGATCGGGCGAGGTAACCTGTGCACCCGAGAAGCCCTTGACGCCATGAATCATGGCATGATGGCTCTCGATACGAATGTCGGCACCCATACGCACCAGCTCAGAGGCAAACATAAAGCGATTCTCGAAGATGTTTTCGGTAATAACAGAACTGCCGTCGGCAAGGGCGGAGAGCACCATAATCTGCGCCTGCATGTCGGTCGGGAAACCGGGGAACGGAAGCGTCTGGATGTCGACCGGCTTGATACGCTCGGCACGGTTCACATGGACGCCATCCTCGACGCGCTCGCAGTCGATACCCATGAGCTCCATCTTCTTGAGCACCATGCCCAAGTGAATGGGGCAAAAGCCCGTGACATCGACACCGCGATCGTCGGCCATCAACGCACCGGCAACGATAAAGGTACCGGCCTCGATGCGGTCGCCCACCACGCGATGGGTAACGGGATGGAGCTCTTCCACGCCTTCGATAGTCACGACGGGCGTACCGGCGCCAACAATCTTGGCGCCCATCTCGTTGAGCATGTTAGCGAGATCGACGATCTCGGGCTCGCGGGCGGCATTGTCGATAACCGTGGTGCCCTGTGCGCGCACAGAGGCCATGATGAGGTTCTCGGTCGCACCGACGCTGGCAAACTCGAGCGTGACGGTGGTACCGCGCAGACCTTGGGGCGCATTAGCGTTGATGTAACCGTGGGCGGTATCGAACTCAACGCCCAGGGCCTCAAGACCAAGAATGTGCATATCGATCTTGCGAGCACCCAGGTTGCAGCCGCCCGGCATGGCAATTTTGGCGCGATGGAAGCGGCCCAGCAGGGGTCCCATGACGGCGGTGGAAGCGCGCATCTTGGCAACGAGCTCGTAGGGGGCCTCCCATGAATCGACCTGAGAGGTATCAATCTCGAGCGTGTGCTCGTCGAGAACATCGATCGTAGCGCCCATGCCCTTGAGCACCTTGCCCATCACGTGGACATCGGAAATATCGGGCACGTTCTGCAGCGTCGTCTTGCCCGGCGCCAGAAGCGTTGCCGCCATGAGTTTGAGCGCGGAGTTCTTGGCGCCCGAGACGGGCACGGAGCCTCCGATGGCGTGGCCACCCTCAACGCGGATAATATCCAAGGTCTACCCTTTCAAAAAGCATGCCCGGGGTGGCTGGGCCATCCCGGGCATGATGTGTTCGCAAATGGTCGAACGCTAAATCGTTTGACTATTGGGCAAGCTTGAGCTTACACCATGCGATTTCATTATAGAGGTAGGCGCGGCGTGCATCATCCTCCGACAAATTACCCAGCTTCTCTTCAAAACCTTGAATATCAGCTTTAAGCTTGTCGGCATCGACGGTCGCCAAATCGCAAGCGCGCTCGGCGAGAACGGTCACGACATCGTCCGCAACCTGGGCATAGCCGCCGGCCACGGCAAACGTGTGGTCGACAGTGCCCATGGCCTTATCGGAAACGCGAACGTAACCGCGGTCGATCGTGCAGATCTCGCTGGAGTGAGCAGGCAGGACGCCAAACTCGCCATCCGTGGACGGAATCGACACAAACGCAGCGTCGCCCTCATAGGCGCAGCTCACGGGGCACACGATGCGGATACGCATAACCTACTTCTCCCCCATCTTGCGGGCGCGCTCGCGCACGTCCTCAATCGTGGAAGCATAGCGGAAAGCCTGCTCGGGCAGGTCATCGGCCTTGCCGTCGACAATCTCGGCAAAAGAGCGGACGGTATCCTCGACGCGGACGTAGACACCGGGGTTGCCGGTGAACTTCTCGGCGACGTGGAAGGACTGCGAGAGGAACTGCTGAATCTTACGGGCACGGTTGACCGTAAGGCGCTGCTCCTCGGACAGCTCGTCCATACCCAGAATGGCGATGATGTCCTGAAGGTCGGAGTACTCCTGCAGGAGCTCCTGGACCTTGACAGCGACACGGTAGTGCTCCTCGCCGACGATCGAGGGATCGAGAGCGTCGGAGGAAGACGCGAGCGGGTCGATAGCCGGGAACAGGCCGAGCGACGAAATGCTACGCGAAAGAACCGTGGTGGCGTCGAGGTGAGTAAACGTCGTGGCAGGCGCCGGGTCGGTCAGGTCGTCTGCGGGGACGTAGACAGCCTGGACGGAGGTAATGGAGCCCGTCTTGGTCGAGGTAATGCGCTCCTGGAGGTCGCCCATCTCGGTTGCCAGCGTGGGCTGGTAACCAACGGCGGACGGCATACGGCCCAGCAGTGCGGAAACCTCGGAACCCGCCTGGGAGAAGCGGAAGATGTTGTCGATGAACAGCAGAACGTCCTGGCCGCGATCGCGGAAGTACTCAGCGGTGGTAAGGCCGGCCAGACCGATGCGCAGACGCGCTCCGGGCGGCGCGTTCATCTGACCATAGACCAAGCAGGTCTTGTCGATAACGCCCGACTCGCTCATCTCGAGGAACAGGTCGGTGCCCTCGCGGGTACGCTCGCCGACGCCGGTGAACACCGAGGTGCCGCCGTGCTCCTGGGCGAGGTTGTTGATGAGCTCCTGAATCAGAACGGTCTTGCCGACGCCGGCGCCGCCGAACAGGCCCGTCTTGCCGCCACGGATGTAGGGCTCGAGCAGGTCAACAGCTTTGATGCCGGTCTCGAAGATCTCGGTCTTGGTGGTGAGCTCGTCGAAACGGGGCGCTGCATGGTGGATGGGGTAGAACTCCTCCACCTCAGGCATGGGCTTGCCGTCGACGGGCTTGCCCATGACGTTCCAAATGCGGCCGAGCGTCTTGGGGCCAACGGGCATCTTCATGGGCTCACCGGTATCGGTGGCGATGAGGCCGCGCTGCAGGCCGTCGGTCGAGGACATGGCGACCGTGCGGACGACGCCGCCCGGAAGCTGGCTCTCGACCTCGAGGATCGTGCTCAGATGACCGATCGGGGTCTCGGCCTCGACCGTGAGCGCGTTGTAGATCGGGGGCACCGCGCCGTCAAACTTGACGTCGACGACAGGACCGATGATTCGCACGATGCGACCATCACCGGCAGTCGTCTTCTTGGTGGCTTCCTCGACCGCAAGCTTTACGGTGTTATTAGCCATTACTGTTCCTCCAATGCTGAGGCTCCGCCGACGATCTCGTTAATCTCGGTCGTGATCGAAGCCTGGCGCACGCGACTATACGTGCGGGTAAGGGTCGAGATGATCGCGGTGGCGTTTTCCGTCGCGGAGTGCATGGCCTTGCGGCGTGCACCCTGCTCGGCAGCCGCCGAATCGATCAGGGCCTGGTAGATGACCGTCAGGATATAAGACGGCACAAGCTTGCCGAGAACATGCTCGGGAGAGGGCACGAACTCGAACGTGGACGAGATGCGCTTAGGGGCGTCGGTCTCGTTCTTACGCGGACCGTGGGCCATAGCGATCATCTCGGGGTCGAGCGGCAACAGATGCTCGACGCGAAGCTCCTGATCCACGCGGTTCTTGGCGTGGTGGTAGACAAGCTCGACACGGTCAAGCTCACCGGCACGATACGCATCGCAGATATGAGAGGAGATCATGCGGGCCTGATTGAAATCGGGCTCAGAGGAGTTGCCCTCAAAGTGCATGACAACGTTTGCGCGGTCACGGAAATACGTGGCCGGCTTACGCCCGCACGCGATGATCTCGCACTCGATGCCGTCGTTCGCCCAAGAAGCGGCGAGCTTTTCGGCCGTGCGCTCCACCGTCGTATTGAAACCGCCGGCAAGGCCGCGGTCCGAGGCAATAACGACAATCAGGCCATGCTTGACGCTCTCATGCTTCTGCAGCATGGGATCGGTGCCCGAACAGGAGGCGTCGCCGGCGACCGTCAACATGACGTCGGTCAGCGCCTCCTTATAGGGCTCGGCCTGCTTGGAGCGATCGAGGGCACGACGGATCTTGGCCGTAGAGACCATCTCCATCGTGCGCGTGATCTGCTTGGTCGTGGTAACCGAGGAGATTCGCTTCTTAATGTCGCGAAGGTTGGCCATGGGGCTTAGTTCTCCTCTGATCCAGAAACATCCGAATGGTGCTTGGCCATGAACTGCTGCTTGAAGTCGCCGATGACGCGCAAGAGCTCAGCCTTGGTGTCATCATCGATCTTCTTGGCGCGAACCTTGTCGAGCAGCGAGCCAAAGCCATTGTCCATGTACTCGATGAGCTCGGCACGGAAGGGCAGCACGTCGGCGATCTCCAGGTCATCCAGGAAGCCCTCGTTGCCAGCGAACAGCGTAACGATCTGCTCGCCAACCTCAAACGGCTTGTAACGCGGCTGCTTCAGGAGCTCGGTCATGCGAGCACCATGGGTCAGCTGCTTCTGAGTAGCCTCGTCGAGGTCGGAGCCGAACTGCGTAAAGCCGGCGAGCTCCTGGTACGAAGCGAGGTCCAGACGGAGGTTGCCGGCGACCTGCTTCATGGCCTTGGTCTGCGCATCGCCACCGACGCGGGACACGGAGATGCCCACGTCGACTGCCGGGCGCTGACCTTGGAAGAAGAGCTCGGACTGCAGGTAGATCTGACCATCGGTAATGGAAATGACGTTGGTCGGAATGTAGGCCGAGACGTCGCCGTCCTGGGTCTCGATGATCGGCAGTGCCGTCATGGAGCCGTAACCGTTCTTCTTGGACATCTTGACGGCACGCTCGAGCAGACGAGAGTGCAGGTAGAAGATGTCGCCAGGATAGGCCTCGCGTCCGGGCGGACGATGCAGCGTCAGCGACATCTGACGGTAGGCCACAGCCTGCTTGGACAGGTCGTCGTAGATGACGAGCACGTGGCCGCCGGGGTTGGTCTCGCTGGCGGGCTTGCCGTCCTCGCCGTTGTACATGAAGAAC
>DAWCEJ010000042.1:0-2762 GCA_052274955.1 Collinsella sp. | reverse complement strand
GTATGGCCGGCTGCCACGTAGGCTTGCTGAAGCTCATAACTGTGATTGCACTCGTCGCTGATCTGCAGCGAATGCTCGAGCGCTGCGAGGAAGTCCGCACCGGTCATGGTCCAGGTCTCCACGGTGTTGCCGTAGGGCGAGATAGCGATGACGTTGCCTGCGGTCACATCGCCTGCAGCGATGCCGCCGCGGATGCCACCCGCGTTCTCGATGGCAAGGTCTGCGCCCGTCAGGTCAAGATAGGAGCCGCAGATCACATGGCCGATGGTCTGGGCCTTGGTGGTGTCGCCCTCCTTGCTGGGGCGGAAATCGGTGGTGCGCACCATTTCCCAACCATGCGTGCCTGCGGCGTCCTCGCCGTAGAAATAGTTGGTGGTGGATGTGCCGAGCACCTTGTTCGATTCGTTTTCAAAGGCCTCGTCGAGCGGCTTGATCTTGTTGCGGACGGCTTCAAGGCGGCTTTGGTAGTCGGAGCCCTTGTCGGGGTCTGCCAAAAGGTCGTTGACGTTCTTGGCGGTGTAGAGCTTCTCGTCACTGCCGTCTGCAGGGACCGTGACCGTGTCATCGTCGGTCGTCTCGGTGCCATTCGTGTCGTACTTGTACGGAATGGAAAGCAGCCCCACCTCGGCAAAGGCGCTGCCCGCTTCGACGACGCGGACCGACTTGCCGTCAGCCCCCGTCACGTTTTCGTCTAAGTTGATGTGCTCGTGGCCCGCGACCAGTGCATCGACCCCAACGAGCTTTGCAGCAAAGGTCTTGGCGTTGAGCGTGTGCGCGATACAGACGACAACGTTGCAGCCCTCTGTCTCGCGCAGTCGCTTGGCCTCGGCATTGATGGCGTTCGCGGCACTCGAGAACGACGTACCCGCGACCAGGTCCGCGCGCAGCGAGGATTCCAGCGACTCATCCATGGCACCCACGACGCCGACCTTGATTTTGTAGTCGAATGTGGAGTGATCTTCGCTATCCTCCCAGGTGCGATCGAGCGTCTTGGTGATACTCGAGCTCCATACGCCGCTCGTAGACTTCGCGTTCGCGCAGAGCATGGCGAAGGGCGTGCCGGTGGGGCTGTAGCCGGTCATGGTGCGGAGCTTGTCCGCGCCGTAGCTCCAGTCGTGGTTGCCCGGCGTGGTCGCGTCGTAGCCGTCTGCATAGAAGGTGTCCATGAGCTCGGCGATGCTCTTGCCCTCGCTCATGGTGGCAAAGGACTGCCCGTGGAAGGTATCGCCCGCATCGAGCAAAAGATCGGGGGCGCTGCTTTGGGCGCTATAGAGAACCGCCAGTCCGTCAAAGCCCACAGTGCCGGTGCCCTTGCTTGCGTTGTAGCTGTACTTGTAGCTGCCGTGGATATCGTTGGTGTGCATGACGGCCACGGAGCCGTCAATAGCGGCGGGCAGGTTCCCCGCGAAAGCGAGGCTTGGGATGCCTGCGAGCGAGCCGGCAAACAACGCGGCGGCTAACGCAAGGCGGGGGAGTCTTTTCATGGCAGTTTCCTTAGTCCTTAGCCAGAAAGTCTGGTTGAATATCGGATTATCGACATAATATGCGAAAACCGCCGCAAGGGCGTCTGTCCCTTTGCGGCGGTTTTGACGTTTGCGCAGATAAAACCTGCCAAAATAAACCTGTCCCTTTTTGGTAGGTTTAGCTCAGCAGCATGCGGTCGTTGGCGAGCTCGCCGCCCGAGACCTCCTCAAACTTCTGAAGCAGGTCGGCCACGGTGAGCGACTTTTTCTCGTCGCCCGCCACGTCGTAGATCACGTGGCCCTCGTGCATCATGATCAGGCGATTGCCCAGACGGATGGCGTCGTTCATGTTGTGCGTGACCATGAGCGTGGTCAGGTGGTTCTCGTCGACAATCTCCTCGGTCAGATTGAGCACCTTAGAGGCCGTCTTGGGGTCGAGGGCCGCCGTGTGTTCGTCGAGCAGCAGCAGGCGCGGCTTGGTGAGCGTGGCCATTAGCAGGGTGAGTGCCTGGCGCTGGCCGCCCGAGAGCAGACCGACCTTGGCGTTGAGGCGTGTGTCCAGGCCAAGGTCCAGGCGTTTGAGCAGCTCAACGTACTCGTCCTTCTCGGCCTTGGTGACGCCCCACGAAAGACCGCGACGCTGGCCGCGGCGCTTGGCGAGGGCTAGATTCTCGGCAATCTGCATGTCGGCTGCGGTGCCGCGCATGGGATCCTGGAACACACGGCCCAGGTACTTGGCGCGCTGTGACTCGCTCAGACGCGAGATATCGGTGCCATCGAGCTCGATAACGCCCGAATCGAGCGGATACACGCCGGCGATCATGTTGAGCAGCGTGGACTTGCCGGCGCCGTTGCCGCCAATCACGGTTACAAAGTCGCCATCGTTGAGGGTGAGGTCGACGCCGGTGAGCGCGCGCTTCTCGGTGACGGTGCCCTTGTTAAAGGTCTTCTTGACGTGCGAGAGCTTAAGCATCTGCCTCATCTCCCTTCGTGTAGGAGCTGCGGAGCTTATAGCGCTCCCAAACCACGGGCACGCACAGGGCCACGGCGACGATCACGGCGGAGAGTAGCTTCATGTCGTTGGCGTCCATGCCCAGCTGCAGCACGATGGCGCGGATAAGGAAGTACACCACGGAGCCAAAGACGGCGGAGGCAAGACGGACGCTAAACTGCGTGAGGCCACCGGGCAGCAGGCGACCGAGCACCTCGCCGATGACAATGGCGGCAAGGCCGATGACGATGGCGCCAGTGCCCATGCCAATGTCGGCATACTTCTGGCTCTGGCAGATGAGCGCGCCG
>DAWCEJ010000041.1:0-3758 GCA_052274955.1 Collinsella sp. | reverse complement strand
TCGCCGCCGGGCCCTTCAAGATACGAGCTGCTTTATCGCAGCGGCGCTGGCTTGACTCCTCGTCCCTTGCGCCGCATTGCATCGGGCGGCGAGCTCAGCCGCGTCATGCTGGCAAGCAAGGTTGTCCTCGGTAACGCGGATGGTGTCGATACGCTGGTGTTTGACGAGGTCGATGCTGGTGTCGGTGGCTCCACGGCGCGTGCACTCGCGGGCGTGCTGGCAGATCTCGCCGCTACGCATCAGGTGATTGTCGTAACCCACTTGGCGCAGGTCGCCGTCATGGCTGACAAGCATTATGTCGTCAGCAAGGAACCGGGCGATGTTCCCCAGACGCATTTGGACGAGGTAACCGGCGAAGCGCGTACCGACGAGATCGCCCGTATGCTGAGCGGCGATCAGTCCGAGGCAAGCTTGGCCCACGCAAAGCAGATGCTCGAAGAAGCTCGAGGTTAGGTCGTAACAGCGGCGTTGGTGGGACAAAATAGACTGAAATTTTTGTCCCACTACGCGTTTTACTCCACAACCTTATCCGGTTGGATGAGCTCCTCGTAGTAGCTGATATGCTCACGCGCGTCTTCAATCTCGGGCAGCAGGAAGTTGTAGATGACTTCGATGATCATCGTGGCACTGATCTTGGAGAACGCAAAGTCGCCTGTCGTCAGCAGCGCTTCGTGGTTGACGGTATTAAAAGTGTAGTCTGCCAGGCGCGCGAGTGGGGATTTGCTGTCACTGCTGATGACGACTACGGTTGCGCCGCAGTTGCGAGCCGCTTTTGCCATGCGATTCAATCGGCGCGATTTGCCGGAGTTTGAGATAAGCACGATGACGTCACCCGGGCGTAACGTGAGCGCAAAGCCGATTGATGTCTCGCTAATGGTGCTCGCCATGCAGCGCAGGCCCAGCTGCGAAAACTTAAACGTCGCATCGAGCGCGACCGCGTTAGTATTGCCCACAGCTGCAAACTCAATAACCCCTGCATGCTTAAGGGCATGCACAACAGCCGCCAGCGTATCGTGGTCGATCCCGTCGATGGTCGCATTAAGCTCGCTCACCTTGGCAGCCAGGATATTCTTGAGGCTCTGCTCCATATTGTCGAGCGAGACCTCGTCAGTCAGGCCCTCGTTACGCTGGCTTTCCAAATCCCTCGCCAACGAAAACTGAAAGCTGCGGAAGCTACCAAAGCCAAGCTTGCGGCAGAAGCGCGAAACGGTCGCCTCGGACGTGGCGGCGGCGCGCGAGAGCTGAGCGGCCGTGAGGCGTGGCGCCTCGGACTGGTGCTCCAATATATAGTCGACAATGCGCTGCTCGGACTCGCTGTATCCCTGATGGGTGCTAATGAGGGAAAGTGCGCTCTTGCTACTATCGGTCATGGATGGCTCCTGGTTGGCATGAAAATCTAGCTTGATTTGCAATGCCATAGTATACGGGCATTTTCAATTACAAGATACACCTTGCCGTTTCAAGTGTTGATGGTAAACTTTCACTTACCGTTTACGGTTATGAAAGAACCTTTCACCGGAGATTTGCACCTTAGCTCTTCTCACGCGGACGGTAGGTTGGTATCTTTCAGTTGTGGAAATACGCGCATCGAAGCGCGTGTAGGGGAGCGCCCGCGGGCGCTGTACTCAAGAAGGAGGGACACATGGCTAAGTTTGACATCATCGCCGCGACCGGTTGCCCGACCGGCATTGCGCACACCTTCATGGCGAAGGAGGCGCTGGAGAAGGCAGCTGCCGAGCGCGGTCTGACCATTAAGGTCGAGACTCATGGCCAGGTCGGTGTCGAGAACGAGCTCACCAAGAGTGAGATCGCTGGTGCCAAGGCCGTCGTCGTCGCAGCCGACAAGGATGTCCAGGCTGAGCGTTTCGCCGGCAAGCCCATGGTTTCCGTTGGTGTTTCCAAGGCCCTGTCCGTTGAGGCCGCCGGTAAGCTGATTGACCGCGCGCTCGCCGCCAAGGGCGACAGCACGGTTGCAGCCGCAGCCGATGTCGAGGACGAGGTCGAGGAGAAGGAGTCCATCGGCCACATCATCTACAAGCACCTCATGAACGGCGTCAGCCACATGCTGGTCTTCGTCGTTGCTGGTGGTGTTCTGACCGCCGTTTCGTTCCTGTGGGGTATTACGTCCTTCGATTCGACGGCGTCTGACTACAACAGCTTTGCTGCGATGCTCAAGATCATCGGCGGCATCGCCATGAACCTCATGGTTCCGGTGCTTTCCGCCTACATCGCCGAGTCCATCGGCAAGCGCCCGGCGCTCGTCCCCGGCTTTGTTGCCGGTATGATCGCCATCCAGGGCCTGCCTGTTAACGCCGAGACCGGCATGATCGACGCCGGTGGCGCCGGCGTGGGCTTCGGCTTCCTGGGCGGCATCGTCGGCGGCTTCCTCGCCGGTTATGTCATCCTGCTGCTCGAGAAGGTCTTTGCCGGTCTGCCCAAGAATCTGGACGGCCTCAAGGCTATCTTCCTGTACCCGCTGTTCTCGACCGCCATCGTCGGTCTGGTCATGCTCGGCATTTCTGGCCCCATGGCTGCCATCAACACCGCCATGATGGACTTCCTCAAGGGCCTGTCCGCCTCTGGCGCCGTTGTCCTGGGTCTTGCCATTGGCTGCATGTGCGCCTTTGACATGGGCGGCCCGGTCAACAAGGCTGCTTACGTCACCGGTACCGCTATGCTCACCGAGGCTTTGGCCGCCGGTGTTGGCACCGATACCTACAACTTCGGCACCAACTTCATGGCTGCCGTCTCCGCCGCCTGCATCGTTCCGCCGCTGATCACCACCTTTGCCGTCGTTGTCGGCAAGAAGTACTTCAGCCAGGAGGATCACGACGCCGGTGTCGTCAACCTCATCCTTGGTTGCACCCACATCACCGAGGGCGCCATTCCGTTCATGACTAAGAACATCTGGCCCGTCATGCCCATCATGATGCTCGGTTCCTCTATCGCCTCGATCCTGACCATTATGTTCAACGTTCACGATCCGGCGCCTCACGGTGGCTTCCTGGT
Source organism: Collinsella sp. (assembly GCA_052274955.1). Lineage (GTDB taxonomy): Bacteria > Actinomycetota > Coriobacteriia > Coriobacteriales > Coriobacteriaceae > Collinsella. Next base: position 749 of record DAWCEJ010000041.1, on the reverse strand, counting down.
CCTGCCCGTTGTCGAGAACGGTCCGCTTTGGGTCCTCGCGATCCTCATCGGCGCTGTGGTCGGTGGCATCCTGTTCGTGGCCTTTAAGAAGTACGACTTCGAGAAGAACCAGAAGGCCGCTCCTGCAGCCAAGCCCGTTGAGACCCCCAAGGCCGCTGCCGTCGAAGCCCCCAAGGCCGAGGCAGCCGACTTCGTGAAGGTCGAGAATGTCTTTGTCGCCGAGGACTTCGCTTCTCGTGACGAGGCTCTGAGCTTCGTTTCCAACCAGGCAGTCAAGGCCGGTATCGCAAACGACGCCGACGCCGTGATGAACGCCTTCCTTGCCCGCGAGGCCGAGGGCACCACGGGCATGATGGAGGGCTTCGCCATCCCGCATGCCAAATCCGACGCCATTACCGAGGCTGCCGTCATCGTCGTCAAGGACGAGTCCGGCGTGACCGGTTGGGACACCATGGACGGCGCTCCCGTCAACGTGGCTATCGCCCTGCTCATCCCCGGTGCCCAGGCCGGCACCACGCACCTCAAGATCCTGTCCAAGGTCGCCGAGGCGCTCATGGACGAGGACTTCCGTGCCACCGTCAAGGGTTCCACCGACGCCGCCGAGATCGCCAAGACGATCAACGCCCGCCTGGTCTAATCCCGCAACACGCGAATACCATCGCCCCCTGTATATAAGGCGGAGTCCCTCTCCAGGGCCTCCGCCCTTTTTCTATCCCTCCCATAAGTTGCGGTGAAATAGGGACTGTTTT
>DAWCEJ010000040.1:0-4512 GCA_052274955.1 Collinsella sp. | reverse complement strand
GCAAAGAAGGCCACTTAATGTGGCCTTCGTCTTGCATAGGACTGTAGAGCAGCAAACGTAATGCCCGCCCGCCTCCGACCGACGGTCGAGTGGACTACTTTGCGGCGCCGGGGATGCCGTGGGAGGTTTTGGCGGTTTTGGCTCCGTTTACGATGGCGGTTTGCAAAGCCCTTACGGCGAGCATGCCCAGCAGGTCTAGGGGAACGGCGGCGCTTGCCTGGGCGCCCAGTTTGCCGCTGGCGAGGGTGTAGATGGTGTCGCCGTCGTTGGTGGTGTGCGTGGGACGGATGGCGTGTGCGTAGGCGTCTGCGGCCATTTGGGAGACCTTGGTGGCCTGGGCCTTAGTGAGCTCCATGTTGGTGACGATGCAGCTGATGGTGGTGTTGGTGCGGCCGAGCGGCATCTGCATGGATCCGGCGGCGGCAAAGGCTGCGAGTTCCATGTCGACGATCTGGTCGCTATCGGCTGCGGCACGCATACCGGCGACCCACTCGCCGGTGAAGGGGTCGACAACGTTGCCGCAGGCGTTGACCGAAACCACGGCGCCTACCTTAACGGGACCGAGCGCCACGGCGGCAGTGCCAAGGCCGGCCTTCATGCAGGTGGCAGGGCCCATGAGCTTACCTACGGTGGCACCGGTGCCGGCGCCCACATTGCCTTGCTCGAGCGTGGTGGGGGTGTTGTCGAGTGCCTCGCGCACGGCGGCGATGCCGGCCTCTATGTCGGGGCGTACGGTGGGGTCGCCAAAGGCAAGGTCGAAGATACAGCTGGAGCACACGATGGGCACCTGCGTGGGGCCGACGGGCAGACCAATGCCGCGGCTCTCGAGTTCGCGAGCGACGCCGCTTGCGGCCTCCAGACCAAAGGCCGATCCACCCGAAAGGCAGACGGCGTGAACCTTGTCGACGGTGTTCTCGGGACGCAGCAGGTCGGTCTCGCGCGATGCCGGGGCACCGCCGCGAACGTCAACACCGCCGGTGGCGCCCTCTGGTGCCACGATTACGGTGCAACCGGTGCCGGCATCCTCGTCCGTATAGTTGCCAAAGCAAAAGCCATCGACATCGCAAACGTCAATGGCCTCAAGTAGTGTATCCATGTTTTACTCCTATCGGTTTTCCGCCGGGCCTTATGCACGGTCGGGATCCGTACGGTACGCCGAAATTGTAGGCGCTGGAGGATACCCAGCGCCAGATGCAATTACGATAGTTTTTGAATCGCGCGCGCGACGCGAGCGATGGGCAGGCCCACCACGTTGTAGAAGTCGCCCGAAATATCATGCACGAGCATGCGCCCGCCGACGCCCTGGATGCCGTAGGCGCCTGCCTTGTCCATGGGCTCGCCCGAGGCGACGTAGCGCTCAATCTGCTCGTCGGTGAGCTCATAGAACGTCACGTCGGTCACATCGACAAACGACAGGCTCTCTGCGGCGTGCGGGGCTGTGACGTCTCCGGCTCTAACGATGCAGACGCCGGTTGCGACCTGGTGCGTGCGCCCCGAAAGCTCGTGGAGCATGGTGCGGGCTTCGTCCTCGTTTGCCGGCTTACCTAAAATCTTGCCATCGAAGGTGACGATGGTGTCGGCCGCGATGGTCAGCTCACTGGGATCGGCGTGCTCGGCGGCAACGGCGGCAGCCTTAGCGCGAGCTAAGCGCTCGACAAGCGTAAGCGGGGCCTCGTCATCAAAAGGAGTCTCGTCAATGTCAGCGGGAATGACGCGGATGTCGTAGCCCGCTTCGCGCATCAACTCGATGCGGCGCGGTGATTGCGAAGCCAAAATCATAGCTGAATGCCCTCGGCAACCTTCTCGACGGCCTTATCGCCGGCGAGCGTGCGCAGCAACTCAAGCGCAAAGGGGAGTGACTGGGCCATGCCACTGGCGGTGATGATGTTGCCGTCGTGCGTGACCTTGTCGCCGGTATAGGCGCCCTCGGGGAAGCTCTTCTCAAAGCCGGGGAAGCACGTGGCGTGGCGTCCCTCGAGCAGGTCGAGCTCGCCCAGGATAAACGGGGCGGCGCAGATGGCGGCAACATGCTTGGTCGCGGCGAACTCGCAGACTACGTCGCAGACGCGCTGGTCGGCGCGCAGGTTGGTGGCGCCGGGCAGACCGCCGGGCAGCACGACGCAGTCATACTCGTCAAAGTTAATCTCGTCAAAGAGTGCGTCGCAAGTGACGGGAATCTGCAGCGAGCTTACGACCTCGCGGGTGGGCATGATCGAGACGAGCGTGGCACGCACGCCGCCGCGACGCATGACATCGACCATGGTCAGACATTCAATCGTTTCAAAGCCATCGGCGGCGAGAACGGCAACGCTGGGCATGAGGGTTCCTTTCATAGGCGGCATACAATTAGCCGTCTTATACCCCGAACGCGCCCGCTTGCCACGCTCAATCGCCGAATGATTTTTCCGGGCAATGGTTAAGTGGCTAGTTGCGCTTGAGGTGGACGACGGTTTCGCAGTGGAAGGTTTGCGGGAACAGGTCGACTGGCGTGATCTTTACGGGGGAGAAGGTGCCTTCCTCGACAAAGCGCTTGAGGTCGCGCGCCAGGGTGGCCGGATCGCAGCTCACGTAGGCGACATCGCGAGCGCTCGTGCTGGCGATAAGGTCGATGGCTTCGGGGGCGAGGCCCGCACGCGGCGGGTCGACCACCAAGACGTCGGCGTCCTGATCGGGGAACTCGCGCACCGCGTCGCCGCCGATGACGTCGACGTTATCGAGCTTGTTGATCTCGAGGTTGCGGCGCAGGTCGCGCACGGCCGGGCCGTAGGCCTCGACGGCGGCGACAAAGTCGCAGCGGCGGGCGAGCGGCAGGGTAAAGGTACCGGCACCGCAGTACAGGTCCACGGCAAGCTCGTCTTCCTGCGGGTCGAGCGCTTCCATGACAAGCTCGATCAAAATCTCGGCACCCTTGGTGTTGACCTGGAAGAACGACGGGGCCGAAAGACGCATTTGGCCGTCGGCGATATTCTCGGTCCATGAGCCCTCTCCGGCGAGCATTTCGACCTTGGAAACACGGCGGGCCTTCTTTTCGCCCTTGCTCATCACGCGTACGACACTTGTGGGGTGCGCGGCGTCTGCCAACACGCGCGAGACTTGCGAGCGCGGGAAAGAGCCCGTAGGCGTCCAGAGCGCCACCTCGAGTGCCTTGGTGCGACGCGAGGCGCGAATGCCCACGCGCTCAAGGCCCAGGTCGTGGCTGCCGCTCAGATAATTGAGCGCGCCGACGACCGATTTGAGTGCCTTGGGGAAGCGTTTGTCGAACAACGGGCACGAATCGACGGTCACGATCTTGCGAGGATCGACACCGTGCATGCCAAGACGCACGCGGCCGTTTACAACGGTCGGCTCGAGTTCGATTTTATTGCGGTAGCCCCAATCATCCTTGGTGTGGCGGATGGGTTGCACCAGTTCATCGACTTGATCGGGGCTGAACTTGCCGATACGCTCGAGCGTGGAGCGCAGATTTTGCTCCTTGGCGGCGAGCTGTGCCGTGCGTGAGAGATTGCCCCACGAGCAGCCGCCGCAGATGCCCACGAAGGGGCAGGGAGGCTGAATGCGATCGGGGCTTGGCTCCAGAATCTCGGTGGTGCGGGCACGCATGAACGACTTGCCGTCCTGTACGACCTCGGCCTCGACGGTGTCGCCTGCCACGGCGCCCTGCACAAAGACGGCCTTGCCGTTGTCGGCGTGCGCCAGCCCGTCGGCGCCGTAGGTCATCGATTCTATAGTGAGCTTCATATTCCTGCCTGTCATTCGCGTTGTTGTTCGCACCATGGTAGCAGGGAAAAGCGCCCCGCATCCGAGGCTTTCCTCAAATGCGGGGCGCTTCTACAAACTGCTTCTACAAACGACTATTTCGTCTTGCCGGTAATGAGCGTCTTAAGACCCAGGCCGATCAGACCCAGGCCCATGCGCACGCGACCGGGGCGATGGCGCTCGATGGCCTTGGTCTTGCCGGCGGGCTTATCGCGACGGGCACTCGTCCCGGGTGCGGACTTGGTGACCTGCGGCTCGGGCTGAGGTGCAGGTGCAGGCTCGGGCTCAATGACGGTCGCCTGGACCTTCTGAACCTCGGGTGTGGCCGGCTGCGGCTCAGGAGCAGGCTTTGCCTCAATGACGGGCTCGGGCGCGGCCTCGGCGTTGCGATAGGCACGCTCCAGCAGGGCTTCCTGCGAGTTGAAGGGCTTCTCGTCCTCTGCACGCTCCACGGGGACCCAAGTGCCGTCGCTCGTGAGGCTGCGGGCCTTCACGTTGTCGCGCAGCTGCATGCCCATGTACTCGTGCACCAGGGCGCGGCAGGTGGGGTCGAGCACGGGGAAGGCGATCTCCACGCGGTGTTCGGTGTTGCGCGTCATCATGTCGGCCGAGCTCAGGTAGATCATGTCCGAGTCCACGCCAAAGGCGTAAACGCGCGCATGCTCCAAAAAGCGTCCGACGATAGAACGGACATGCACGTTCTCGGTCTTGCCAGGAACGACCGGCTTGAGGCTGACTCTTATACACATCTCCGAG
>DAWCEJ010000039.1:0-3959 GCA_052274955.1 Collinsella sp. | reverse complement strand
TTTCAGTACGCAATTCGCTGTTCAAGTCCCTTAAAGACTCTCTTGCAATTATACTAATTGCAATGCATTCTGCTGACTTCTTTTGTAGTTTGGAAAGGAAAAACATGACGAAGCAGATAACGGTGAGGATGCCCGATGAGCTCCTAGAGCACTACGATAAGTTGGCAAAAAGGACAGGTGCGAACCGAACAAGTCTCATAGTGGAAGCGCTTGACCAAGCAGTAAACGATTTAGAGATCACGAAGCTTACCGAGAAGAATCCGCTTTACCAGTTCGGTTTCCCCGACGAGGCAGTAGCGAAGACTGGTGGAGCCGCCAAGTTGAGGGAAGATGCACAGTGCTTGGGCCTTGTCTTCGGTGGCATGCGAATCCATGCCAAGAATCCGGATAAGTACAGCCGGTTTCTTCCTCGAAGCGAAAAGGACATGTTCCAAGGTGAGCATCTGCTCGGGGTTTACGAGGACGATTCCTCAAAGCCGAACTATATGGACATCTGGCTTGAAGCGGGAATGCTCGGTCTGCAAAGCGATGCAGGCAGCCCATCCTTGAGCGATGCCTTGAAGTCGGTGGACGTTCGGTTGAGGTTGGTCGAAGCAGAAGGCGAAACGACGCAATGCATTGCCTTTTACAGGAAAGGAGACCCAACGTTCTACGGGCTTGGCAGCTATATAGCGTTGGTCGATCCAATCAGATGGGAACCGGTTCAAGACCCAAAGAATCGCAACTGAAATCTGCTATAATGCACCCATACCGCCGTCAGGGCGGGAATACGCCTGCGGAGAGCGTACCTTCCAAGAGAAAATCGCGGAAACCGCTCGTTGAAACAGGAAGACCAGGCAGATTTTTCGGTACTTTGAGATACAACGTCCCAGCTCATGCGCAGTTTTCGGATGTATCAGTTTCAGTACCAGGTAATCTGCCATGGTTGCTGAACTCCACCTGCATGTAGGAGCCCAGCTTGTCAGTTTGAGACCTGCCTGATCTGCCACGGTTGCTGAACTTGCTCATTTTCATTTCTTAACATCGCAACACAAAGAAGACCCCAAGCACCATCGGTGCCTGGGGTCTTCTTCATTCGCAACGTATCGAGGCAGGATCAAGGAGCTACTTGAACTTCTTGATCCTCCTGAGCGCATCCGCACGCTCCAGCTCATCGGAAAGCACAGCTTCCCGTATCTTATCGCTCCGCTCATCGAGCCAACCTTCAAGCAGTGCGGGATCTATACGCTTCCAATCCGCATCTACGATACGCAAAACGATTTTCCCGATTATCGATTCGGCAACGCCCAGTGCGTCCTTATCGGCTTTCCTCTCCGCAATCTCCAGCTCTTTCTTCTCCGCCATAAGCGCAGCGATCTGAGCCTCGATGCTGGCAACAGTCTTTGCCATCAACAACACCTCCAATAAAAAGCTTTCAGGACAACTACGCCCCGAAAGCGCGAACAGCAAAAAGAGCAGGCACCCCACGACCAAGAAGGGCACCTGCCATGATAACTGCAGACAAAGCCTACAGTAAGGAGACCCTGCAATTGTACCAAACGCAAGATCCCCCCGCGAAAGCCGCCCAAAACTCCCAGCAACCAAAATCCTTTTCTCCAAAGCATTCGCAAAAACCTCGGAAGCAATGGGAGAGTACCAGCGCCTAGCCGAGAACTCCCAGCAAAACCGCAGGTCAAAGACTGAAGACCTTACGATCCGCAGGCTTACATGGGGAAACAAAGCGATGAAAGCTGCGTTCGAGTCCGTAAAGCAAAAGCTAACAGCCCAAAGCTAAAGTCAAGGTAAACATCAATGCAAACAAGAACAGCCCAGAAGCAAAATGCCTCCGGGCTGTTCTTGTGTATGCTGATATTCGCATCCGATTGCGAATATCAGATCTCATGCCAGTCGAAATCCTCATCAGGGTAGTAGATGCTTTTGAGCGCATCCATCATCTTCGCCTTCTTAACATCATCAAGCCCCAACCTCTTAGCGCAGAAATCCGGGTTCCAGAAAAAAGCCAGCAGTGAGAATTTTCCTCCATCAATCAGCAGGTTGGCACCCTCGAGCAGCTCGTTCAGCGTCCCAGCCGCCGGTTCCCCAGCCGGATCCCTGGCAATGGCAAACCCCTCGATTCGGTTCATAAGCATCTCAATGGCAACGTCGTTCACAAAATCGCACGATCCCTGTGCTGCATGCGAATCCCAAAATTCCGCAAGCTTGCCAACAGCGTTCCTTTCGCCATAGCAGTTCACGTAAATTGCCGGCGTCTCAAACGTGGCGGTCTTCTTCAACTCCATCCATAAAATCCTCCGATCAGAAAAATAGGGGACCGATTAGAATCCCCTTGATAGCATCATTATAACGCCGAACAATGTCGAAATCAATCGAGACCGCAGGTCAGAGCCACATTTGTTAACCAAACACGCCGCAATCGGAAACATTTGCCTCAACAGTCGCATCAGCATTGCATCAGCCGCCCACGCCCGCAGCAACCAAAATTCCTTTTCCAAAGCCGAAGGCCTCCCAGCGAATCTGCTAAAATGCACCCATACCGTCGTCAGGGCGGGAATCAACGCCTGCGGAGAGTGCCTTGCATTCGTTGAACCAGGAAAACCGTGCAGGTTGCTGAACTCGGTCCAGATACGTCAAACTCTCCCAACAACCAAGAAAGCCCGGAAGCATTAGCCTCCGGGCTTTCTAATATTCGCATTCAATTGCGAATATTAAGCAGCCGCAGCCAAATCATCACCTGTCTGCGAAGCAGCAAGCAGTGCTTTTCGGTTGGATTCCCTTATCAACTTTTCCAGTTGTGATAATGATACGACCTGCTGGGCTGCTTGTGGGGGAGGGACACGCGAATGGCCGCTGTAACCTATTCGTTCCATGAATGAAACCTATAGAGTACAGTAAAGTCAGAGCGAAAAAAGAACGACCCTAGGCAAAATGCCCAAAGTCGTCCTGATCAAAGATCTAACGGAAGTTCCTACCGCGCATCGTCACCGAGCCCGAGGTCCTGCATGTCCCGCGAATCGCTTTCATGCGATGCGGCATCCCTTGTGTCGGAAGCCATGCTCGACAGGTCGTAGCCGAAGTCCTCGTTGTCCTCGAGATCCTGCTCGAAATCTTCCAAAAGCTCAGGATGCTCGCTCATAGGAGTAGAGAACCCTTCGGCATCCTCAACAGCATAGTCGGCGAACTCCCTGTTGACGGCGGCTATCGCCTCGACATCCGATCGGGTTGGTGTCTGATTCTCCCCGAAGCTGCGCATAACATTGAGCGTATCAATGGCGTTGCGCCCGCTGTCCTTGTCCCCAAGCTGCTTGATGGCAAACGAAGCCTGCTCGTCGGTCAGGCTCGCGATCTCGCCGTTGGCCTCATCGAATCCCAATGCAACCACATTGCCGAAGAGGACGGAGTGCAGGTCGTTCTCCTTAGCCGCATCCATAGGGGCACCCGGCTGGCTGAACTGGCTGATGTACCCGACCTTAGCCATACTTTCAGTGGTAAAAAGCGCACGGTTCGGTTCCCCAGTGAACATTCCCTCGTCGTTGACCCACAGGTCGATGCCCTCATCGCGAAGCACGTTGACGTTCTCGATGTGTCCCTGAACCGCCATCTGCATCTGCTCAAGCGAGTTGTTCAGATCGATGTACACCGTGCGCGGCTCCTCACTAACAGGGAATACAACGCCGCGCACGGCAACCCCCATCTGCACGGCAAGCTGATCGATCTCCTCTTTGCCGATCCATTCCGGCTTCGCATCGTCAGGGAACGACTCCCAGATGGCACGCATGCAGGCAATCTGCTTCTCAGGGTCGTTCTCCGCCCAAAGATGCCTCATGCTGCCCGCTTTCAGAGCGTATTCGCAATCCGCTTTCATTCTGCTGAGCATCTGGTACCTGTACGTGATGTCGGTGTTCAAGATACTGTCAAGTTCCGCCTGCGTAGGCTGTGCCATACGGCATCCCTCCTCATTT
>DAWCEJ010000038.1:0-3109 GCA_052274955.1 Collinsella sp. | reverse complement strand
AGCAATGAGCAAGCTTCATACCTCCTAGGAAAGGGTGGACACGAGATTTTCCATAATAGCTGTACCAATGAATAAAAGCGCGGTGGACTGATGTTTTGTTTTACCTGAAACAAGCAGGGCGAACGCCGGTCTTTAGCGTTCGCCCCAATGACTCAGATATTGAATAACGCAGCAGTGGCGCGCGTGCGGGCCCTAGACGCGTTACCGCGCATGGCGCTACGCGTCCAGGGCGGAAAGGTCGATACCCAGAGCCTCGGCCATCTCTTCGTTTTTGACGACGACCAGGTCCTTGCTCGAGAGATGCTTGATCGGCATATCCTCGGGCTTGGCCTCGCCCTTCAAGATCTTGACGGCCATCTCGCCTGCAGCGTAGCCCAGGTCCTCGTAGTTGATGGAGAGGGTGAACAGACCGCCGGCCTTGCACATGCCCTCCTCGCCAGTCACGAAGGGGAGCTTGTTCTCCTTGCAGATCTGGCCGACCTGCGAGGCACCCGCGGCGATGGTGTTGTCGGTGGGGGAGTACAGCGCGTCGACCTTGCCCACGGCAGACTCGACGACGGACTGAATCTCGTTGGAGCTCGAGACGGTGAAGTCAGTGTACTCGAGGCCCAGCTTGTCGAGTTCCTTCTTGGCGGCCTTGATCTGGACGTCGGAGTTGGACTCGGCGGTGCAGTAGAGCAGGCCGACCTTCTTAACGTCGGGCAGGACCTTCTGCATCATCTCGAGCTGCTCGGCGACCGGGGTGAGGTCGGAAGCGCCCGTGACGTTGGTGCCGGGCTTGTCGTTGTCCTGGACCAGGCCGGAAGCGGCGTAGTCGGTGATGGCGCAGCCAACGATGGGGATATCAGCGGTGGCGCCGGCGGCAGCCTGCGCGGCGGGCGTAGCGATGGCATAGATCAGGTTGACGCCGTCGCCTACGAACTTGTCGGCAATGGACTTACACGTGGACTGGTCGTTCTGGGCGTTCTTCTGGTCGATCTTGACCTTGAGACCGCTCTTCTTGATGGCCTTGACGAAGCCGTCGTTGGCGGCATCGAGCGCGGAGTGCTCGGTGAGCTGCAGAACGCCGATGGTGTAGTCGGAACCGGCGGCAGCGGAGCCGGAACCAGGGTTGCCGCCGCATCCGGCGAGCGGGGCGAGCGCGAGCAGACCGGCGGAGACCAGAAGGCTCCTGCGGCTGATGGTGATGTCCTTCATATCATTACCCCCAGTATAAAAATGGCTGGAAACACTGCACTGGGACAAAGTGCAAGTGGAACTATAGTAGCGCGGATGTCCATTTTTACAATAACCTGGCGGGTTTTTTAATACAGAACCGGATGGGCGGTACGGGTAGTCGAATGGACGGCGGAGGGTCTTATGCGGTGGAGGCGGCGTCGTCCTCGTCCAGGGCGGCGAAGAGCTTCTTGCCGTCGAGGAGACGTGTGGTGACGTTTCTCATGCGGCCGATCTCAACGGTGCGCAGCGTGTCGTCGGCGCCTCGCGCGTCATAGACCGTTCCCAGCAAATACGAGATGCCGTCTCGTTGCTTGATGGCAAAGGGCCGGAGTGTCATCCGTGCCACTTCGACCTCTCCGCGTGCCGTGACACTCGAAATATCAAAACTCACCGTGGTTCCGTGGTCGATGGCCTGCTCGATGAGCTCGCAGGCATCGATGCGCTTGACGGGCGTGCGTGTGGCCTTGGTGGATTTGTCGCCTGCGCTTGGAGCAGGCTCGGGTGCATCGAGGTAGCCGCGAACGTCGGCACTCGCCATGGCGACCAGGTGCTGCGCCATGCTCTTTCGAATGGCGATGGGCGTGGAGCGGTTGCGCATGACCATGCCGTGGAGCCGGATGATCTCTTCGTCGGTGAGCGGACGGGTCAAGAGTCGATAGCCCACGCCGCGCTTGTACTCAATTTCGTATCCGGCATGGCGAAGTGCGGAGATGGCGGTGTAGATGCTGCGCCGCGCCGCCGAGATGGGCATGCGGGCGGGGTCGTCGGGATGGGCGAGGCGCCGGATCAACTCATCGGAAAGCATGGCCTTGTCCTCGCCGGTGTTTTCGCTTAATAGTTGCAGGATGCGAACGGCGCGATAGGCTGCCATCGAGGCGGCGCCCCTCGTCGTGGTCTCGTAAGTTTCAACAGCGGTTTCGGTCATGGCGCCCACGTCCTTTCCGTTTTGGGTGGCGACGGTATGGAGCCTAGGACGCGGGGCTTTCCCAGGGGCGCAGAGCACTCTGGGCGGTCGGTGGCCGTCGGCAAGCGGCGGGTCGAGTTTTCAACAGCCCTGCCCAACTGACCAAAAACTTGCCAAAAGCTTGACGGATGCTGTTGAAAAAAGCGCCCCTCGGCTTGCCGAGAGGCGCTGGCGTGATGCGCTGGAACGCGTTTGGTGGCGCTGTGGCGATTAGAAGTCGGCGTTGCCCACGGTGCGCGGGTGCGGCAGGACGTCGCGGATGTTGCCCACGCCGGTGAGGTACATCACCAAGCGCTCGAAGCCCAGACCGTAGCCGGCGTGCTTGCAGGAACCGTAGCGGCGCAGGTCAAGGTAGTACTTGTACTGCTCGGGATTCATACCCAGATCCTTGATGCGGGCCTCGAGCAGATCCAGGCGCTCCTCGCGCTGGGAGCCGCCGATAATCTCGCCGATACCGGGAACCAGGCAGTCGGCGGCGGCGACGGTCTTGCCGTCCTCGTTCATGCGCATGTAGAACGCCTTGATCTCGGCCGGGTAGTCGGTTACGAAGGTCGGTCGCTTAAAGTGTTCCTCGGTCAGGAAGCGCTCATGCTCGGTTTGCAGGTCGATGCCCCAGCTCACGGGATAGTCAAACTTGTGACCGGCGGCGACGGCCTGCTCCAGGATTTCGACGGCCTCGGTATAGGTGACGCGGGCGAAGTCGGAGTTGGCGACATGGTCCAAGCGCTCGAGCAGACCCTTGTCCACAAACTTGTTGAGCATATTGAGCTCGTCGGGGCAGGTGGCCATAACGTCCTTAAGGACGTACTTGAGCATGGCCTCGGCGTTATCCATGTAGTCGTTAAGGTCGGCGAAGGCCATCTCGGGCTCGATCATCCAAAACTCGGCGGCGTGGCGCGTGGTGTTGGAGTTTTCGGCGCGGAAGGT
>DAWCEJ010000037.1:0-3222 GCA_052274955.1 Collinsella sp. | reverse complement strand
TCGGAGATGTGTATATGAGACAGGCCTACCCCATCACCACCATCGCCGGCGTCGACGTCTCGTTCTCCAACGCTTCGTCTGCCGCCACCAAGGTCAACTCGGCATGGAAGCACTATAAGCTCACCGTGACAGGCGATGACTTTAGCTGGACCTATCAGCCCGAGTCCGATGAGCCCATTGTCGACGGCGAAGCTGCCGCAAAAGAGATTATCAGCCACAACGAAGCCTTTGTATGGCCGGTCCGCCTTGTGGAATCCTTAAGCGGCAAGACCAAAACAACCGCTACCTCCAACGAAGTCGATCTTGATCAAGACGTCGACCTGTCCATGCTCTCCGACACCTTTGACCAAAAGCAGTTTGAGAAGGATCTGGGCGCCGCCATCGACGAGTTTAACGAGGGCCGTTCGGGCACGTTCGAGGCAAATAGCTCCTATGACGAGCAGGCCGGCAAGTTTACCGTCGAGAAGGCGCGCTCCAACGAAAAACTCAACCGCGAGCATGTCATTAAGTATGCCGAGCTCGAGCTTGCCTCGCTGGCCGAGTCCGTAGATCTTTCCAAGCTCGGCAACGATGCCTATGAGCCGCTCAATGGAACGCTGACCGATGATCAGATTCAGGCCGCATGCGATGCCGCCAACAACTTCCTGGGCGTCAATGTGACCCTCAAGCTCAACGGCGAGGATGCCGGCAAGGTTGATGGCAGCTCCGTATTGCAGTGGATCAGCTTTGCCGATCCCGCCAACCCAACGCTCGATACGTCGCAGATCAGCAACTGGGCAGCCGAACTCGCCAACGGCTTTAATACCGTGGGCTCCACTCGCTGGTGGACGCGCGCCGATGGCAAGCAGTGCGCCGTCGAAGGCGGCGACTTTGGTTGGTCCATCGACAGCAGCTCGCTCGCCAAGCAGGTCGAGGACGCCATTAACAACAAGCAGACCGGCGAAATCGAGATCAAGTACTCCCAGAAGGCCGACACCTTTACCGCAAAGGGAGAGCCCGACTGGAAGGCGTATATCGACGTCGACTTGTCCGAACAGCACGCGCGCTACTATGACGAGAGCGGAAATATCGTTTGGGAGGCCAACTTTATCTCGGGCAAGCCGGGCGAGGACGCCACGCCCGAGGGCGTCTGGCAGATCAACAGCAACGACGGCGGCAGCACCCTGATCGGAGCCAAGGACCCCGAGACCGGCAAGCCCAAATACGAGAGTCCGGTGAGCTACTGGATGCCGTTTGAGGGCAACATGATCGGCTTCCATGATGCCACCTGGCAAAACGACAAGAGCTTCGATAACGCCGAGTCGTACAAATGGTGCGGCAGCCACGGCTGCATCAACCTGCGCCTGGCAGACGCCAAGGCACTTCACGACTGCATCAAAGTCGGCCTGTGCGTGGTTGTCCACTCGTAGTGCAACGCGCGCATTCCTACAACGTGGAACCGCTGCGACCAATCTAACAGTTCCGAAAGAAACCGTCCTATGCGCCCGCCCCAACCGGTGGGCGCATATAATTATCGAGGTTCTTTCTATAAAGGAGACGCTATGCCGAATGTCCCCACGATCACCCCGGGCCCAGATGATACCGAGAACACGCCCGAAGGTGCCACCGAAACGATTCCTCTGATTACAAACGTACATGCCGACAAGCAGAGCGGACGCACGAACGATACGGCCGAGATTTCCGATGAAGAGGCATATGCCAAGCTCAAGGCAAAGCGTGCCGAACGTCGACGCAAAAAGCTGATTCGTCGCGGTATTGCCGCCGGCGTCGTGGGTGCCATCGCGCTCACTGCCATAGTCGCAATCCTTGTTATCAATGCGCAGCCACAGGGCGCTAGCGATCCTGTGACCGACATGGCGACCGAGGGCACGTTTACCACAACGGTCGAGGCGAAAGGCCAGCTCAAACCCATTTCGTCCTCAGTGGTCTCCCCTTCTGTCGACGGAACGGTCGATTCAATCAACGTGCAGGCAGGCCAATCCGTCAACGAGGGCGACGTGCTTATGACCATTAAAAACGACGAGCTCGATCGCAACGTTGCCGAGGCGCAGCGTGCAGTTGCAGCCGCTCAAGAAGACCTCGCCAACGCACAGAAAGCCGCAGCCGCTGCGCAGGCCACCCCAACGACGGACGATGATGGAGCTTCCGCAGCAGCTGGCATCACCGCCGCATCAGCGGACACAAACGCCGTATCGGCCGCACAGCGCAGCCTCGCATCGGCCCAGGCAAACCTCGATCAGGCGAACGCCAAGGCAGCCAGCCGTACGGTCACGGCCCCGAGCTCGGGTAGCATCGTGGAGCTCAACGCCAAGGTGGGCGCCACGGTAACAGGCGGCATGATCATGGGCGAAAGCGACACGAGCGGCGGAAAGCAGTGCATGCAGATCGCCGACCTGTCCAAAATGAAGGTGACCGTGCAGGTGGGCGAAAAGGACATCGCCAAGATCGCCGTTGGGCAGAGCGCCAACGTCACGTATCCCGCGTTTCCCGATATCGTGAGCCAGGGCACCGTCACGGCTATCGCGTCGGTGGCAAACTCCGACGCCGCCAACGGTGGCGGCGGCAGCGTAACCTTTAACGTCGACATCCTCATCGAGTCGCCCGACGCGCGCCTGAAGCCGGGCATGACGGCCGAGGTATCGGTGGTGACCGAGCAGCTCGACGACGTGGTGATGGTGCCGACGATGACGCTCATGACCGAAGACGGCGAACACTATTACGTCAACGTGGCAACCGATGACGAGGGCAAGCAAACCCATCGCGTGAAGGTGACCGTCGTGACGCAAAACGACAACGAAGCCGTAGTCGGCAAGACACAGGTCAAGCGCGACGACCAGGACAACGAGATCAACCCCAACGTGCCGGTTACCAAGCTGCGCGATGGCGACACCCTCGTCATGGACACCGGAGCGAACGCAACGGCTGACGGCGGCTACAGCGCGGATTCGGGCAGCATGTCTGACGACGAGGGCATGTAATGCGTCCCGTTATCGACATCCGCAACGTGCACCGCATCTTTGAGAGCGAGGCGGGGTGCGCCCACATCCTGCACAACGTGAGCTTGGCAGTAAATCCCGGCGAATTCGTCGCTATCACCGGCCCCTCGGGCTCGGGCAAGTCGACGCTCATGAACATCCTAGGCTGCCTGGATAAGCCGACGGCGGGCGGCTACTACCTGCAAGGGCTCAACGTGGCCGAGCTTGACGATGACGAGCTCACCGA
>DAWCEJ010000036.1:0-1542 GCA_052274955.1 Collinsella sp. | reverse complement strand
GCGCCGCGAGCACACCGTGGCCATGACAGGCGACGGCGTCAACGACGTGCTGGCGCTCAAGGAGGCCGACTGCTCCGTGGCCATGGCGGCCGGCTCCGATGCCGCGCGTAACGTGGCCGAGATCGTGCTCGTCGACAACGACTTTGCCTCGATGCCCGCCGTGGTGGCCGAGGGCCGTCGCTCCATCAACAACCTGCAGCGTTCGGCTTCGCTGTTCTTGACCAAGACACTGTTCTCGATGGGCCTGGCGGCGCTGTGCATCGCGCTGCCGCCGTACCCTTTCGAGCCGATTCAGATGACGCTCATCAACTTCTTCTGCATTGGCGCGCCGGGCTTTGTCTTGGGCCTGGAGCCCAACAATGCTCGCGTGAAGGGGTCGTTCCTGACGAACGTGCTCAAGCGGGCACTGCCGGCGTCGATTGCGGTCATTTTGGCCGCGGCGCTCGATATCTTTGTGGCGCGCGTGTTTGGCTTTAGCCAGCTCACGCTGTCTACGATGTGCCTGCTTACGTCGTGCGCGGCGAGCGTCAGCCTGATCTGGCGCATCTCGCAGCCTCTCACGCCCTTGCGCGTGGTGCTCTTTGTGTTTGTAGTCGCCGGCATCTTGGTGGGCGTTATCGGATTCCCGGAGCTGCTGTCTATTGCCAACCTGTCGATGGGCCAGATGGTTATCTTGGCTGTCATCGTGGTCTTTACCTGCTCG
Source organism: Collinsella sp. (assembly GCA_052274955.1). Classification (GTDB taxonomy): domain Bacteria; phylum Actinomycetota; class Coriobacteriia; order Coriobacteriales; family Coriobacteriaceae; genus Collinsella. Next base: position 839 of record DAWCEJ010000036.1, on the reverse strand, counting down.
GTGTTCTTTAAGCTCGCCACGATGATGGATTCGCTCAAGCCGCGTCGTCGTCATGCCGCAACTGGATTTGGCCGTGGTGTGCGCGTCCACCTGGGTCGCGGTGGCGGCAAGGTGAGCTCGACGGGTTCGACGGCCGAGCGTTTTGCCAAGCGCGTCGCCGCCGACATGGCGCAGCGCCGCGAAGATCGCACCGCTCGCGAGGCCGAGGCCCGCGCACTCGAGGGCGTGGCCCAGGTCCAGCCCAAGAAAAAGAAGCCCACGGGCGCCAAGCGCTCCCGCGTAACCAAGTCCGCCCAAGGCATCAAAGTTTCGATGCCAAGCAAAAAGAAGAAGTAACTGCGCGTCCTAGCGATGTTGAATTGGTGCCTTGCTCCTGTGGGGCCGTGGCGATGTTATGCTCTAACCTCGATTGTTTGAATTGCTTCGAAAAGAGGATGCCGTGATCTGCCCGCATTGCCTTAAGACTATCGAGGACGGCGCCTCGTTCTGCCCCTACTGCAACGCCTATGTGGGTCCGGGCGATGGTCCCGAGCACACCGAGTTCGTGTTCTGTGAGGGCTGCGGTGCCCGTCTTTCTCCGCATGATCGTACGTGCCCCAAATGCGGACGCCCCGCTCCGGGCATCCTCTCCAAGGACGCGGCAGCATCCGACCTGGCAGCGGGCCGCACGGCGGGCTTTCCGCGCCTAACGCAAGAGCAGATCGATACCGAGGTGCCGCATGCGCCGGCCTCTGCCGCTGCGGTGCTTTCGGACGCCGCCGACCCCAATGAGACCTGCGTGCTGCCGGCTTTCGATAAGGATTTCGGTATCCCCAAGGTCGATATTCCCACGCCCGTTT
>DAWCEJ010000035.1:0-1512 GCA_052274955.1 Collinsella sp. | reverse complement strand
CCGTTGTCTTGACCGTTATCTCGGGCGCCCAGTACTTCTGGAACTGCCGCAAGATCGTCTTTTCGGTCTAGGTCCTGGTGGGTATGACGGACTCTTTTGAGCAGATTTCCGCACATAACGAGGAGCTGGCGCGCGATATCGTCGAGCGCGCGAGCGCTCGGGGTGTGACGGTTTCGACGGCTGAGTCGCTGACGGCGGGTATGATCGCCTCGACGATTGCGGATATCCCGGGCGCCTCGGCGGTGCTGCGTGGCGGTGCGGTGACCTACTGCGATGAGATTAAGCATCGCGTGCTGGGTGTTGAGCAGGAGACGCTCGACCGCTACACCGCGGTGTCGCATCAAACTGCGCGCGAGATGGCGTCGGGTTCGCTGGAGCTGTACCAGAGCGATATTGCAGTGAGCGCAACGGGTTATGCCGGCCCCGGCGGTGGTACTGAGGACGATCCTGCTGGCACTTTCTATATTGGCTGGGCACATCGTTCCGCCGATGGGGGAGTGCCGGTCGTGGACTCTGTGCGCTGCCACTATGAGGGCGACCGTTCGTGTGTTCGTGCCCATGCGGTCACGGAGGCATTGGGTCGCATTGTCTGCGTGCTCGATTCTATGGAATAGACGTGTTTTAAGGGGCCTCCGGGCCCCTTAATTGTGGAGATGGGGACCTCAGAAGAATTTAGCGTTTGTGCTGTTCATAGGTGTATTTTTGCCTGCCTTGTTCTTATTTGGCCCTTTATGGTCAAGCATTTGGTCAGTGTTTGGTCGGCTTTTGGTTGGGTTTTGGAAAGGTCGGCTGCATATGATTTATCTGAACGGTTGACCACGAACAGCCGTTCGTTTATTATCGATGCAGGTTGTTAAGAGGAGGGCTATTCATGGCCAAGAATTCAGGTCCCGTACGTACCGTTCATGCTCGCACGACGGGTAAAGAGCGCGATGAGATGATCGCCACCACCAAGGCTGAGATCGAGAAGAAATTCGGCCAGGGTTCCATCATGAGGTACGGCGACGGTGGCCCCGAGCTCGAGGTCGAGGCCATCCCTACGGGCGCTCTGGCACTCGATGCCGCGCTGGGTATCGGCGGTGTGCCGCGTGGCCGTATCGTCGAGATTTACGGTCCTGAGTCCTCCGGTAAGACGACGCTTTCGCTCGAGATCCTGGCCGAGGCCCAGGCAATGGGTGGCGTTGTGGCATTTATCGATGCCGAGCATGCGCTCGATCCCACTTATGCCGCGCGTATCGGCGTGGATATCGACGAGGTGCTCATTTCTCAGCCTGATACGGGCGAGCAGGCGCTCGAGATTGTTGACATGCTCGTGCGTTCCGGCGCCATCGATGCCATCGTTGTTGACTCCGTCGCCGCGCTGACCCCGCGTGCCGAGATCGAGGGAGAAATTGGCGACACTACGGTCGGTCTTCAGGCTCGCCTGATGAGCCAAGCGCTCCGCAAGCTCGCCGGCTCGCTGTCTAAGTCCAACACGACGTGCATCTTCATTAACCAGCTGCGTGAGAAGAT
>DAWCEJ010000034.1:0-2526 GCA_052274955.1 Collinsella sp. | reverse complement strand
CCTCTTGGCAAGCCCGATCGCATTGTCGTCGCCCTCGGCGGCAACGCCCTCGGCAACAACCCCGTCGAGCAGATCGAGGCCGTGAGCAACACCGCCCACGCTCTTCTCGGTCTGATCGAGCAGGGCAACGAGATCATCATCACCCACGGCAACGGCCCGCAGGTCGGCATGATCCAGAATGCCTTCGCCGCTGCTCACGACGCCATCGGCACCCCTGAGATGCCGCTGCCCGAGTGCGGCGCCATGTCCCAGGGCTACATCGGCTACCACCTGCAGCAGGGCATCGGCCGCGAGATGCACAAGCGCTACAAGCGTTGGCACGCCGCCACCGTCGTCACCCAGATCGAGTGCGACCCCGACGATCCCGCGTTCAAGAACCCGACCAAGCCCATCGGCCCCTTCTACACCGAGGAGCAGGCCAAGGAGTTCATGGCCGAGGATCCCTCCAAGGTCTTCGTCGAGGATTCCGGTCGCGGCTGGCGTCGCGTCGTCGCTTCCCCCGATCCCAAGAAGATCGTCGAGGCCGACTCCATCCTCAACCTGCTCGACAACGAGTTCATCGTCATCGCCTGCGGTGGCGGCGGCATCCCCGTCGTCCGCGACTACGAGAACAAGGGCTGCTACAAGGGCGTTCCCGCCGTCATCGACAAGGACCTGGGCGGCGAGCTGCTGGCCGAGGACTGCGACGCCGACGTCCTGTTCCTGCTGACCGCCGTCGAGCATGTCGCCATCAACTTCGGCAAGCCCAACCAGGAGGAGCTCGAGGACATCACCGCCGACGAGGCCGAGCGCCTGGCCGACGAGGGCCAGTTCGGCAAGGGTTCCATGGAGCCCAAGGTCCGCGCTGCCATCAAGTTCGCCCGCTCCCGCAAGGGCCGCACCTGCATCATCGGCGCCCTGGACAAGGCCGCCGAGACCATGGCCGGCCTCTCCGGTACCCGCATCCACGAGTAGCCTCTGCTCCGTTGCCTCTCTCGTGGGCGCCAGGCAAAGCGCCCACAAACTAGCCTCTCTTCATGAGCCCCGCAGTCCGCTCCGACTGCGGGGCTTTTGCTGTAATAAGTGCTGATTTCTAGTGATTATTCGCCCAGGTCATGGGAGGCTTGAAACCAAACAATGACACCGAGGATTCTAATCCTGCGCTTGTCGAGCACAATGTCGGGCTCGGCCGTTCGGTAGGAGTATGACGAAAGCATTATCGAGCTTGTGCCGACGCTGTAGCGCCTGATCACCATTCTCGAATTGTCTGCAATTGCTAACACCGTACAGCCATTCCATGGCTTTTTATTAGGATCGACAAGCAAGAGCGAGCCGATTGGATAGCATTTCGACATGGCTGAGGTGTCCATTTGGACAAAGAAGCAGTTGGGGTGCCGGGCGAGTAGCGAGGGGGCCGATGGTACCGTTCCCGTCCGTTTAAGGCCTGTTCTGCCGCTGCTCATCGTGATCTTAAACGCATCGCACATTTCGCTCGGCTGGCAGTTTTTCTCTGGCCTACTTTTCTTGGGAAACTCATTCTGTGCTGCAAGACCTGCGGCCTCTGAGGTCAGGTCGTCAGGCTGCAGGTTAAACACCGAAGTTATTGTTTGCAGCGTCGATTGACGTATCGCCGACCGGCCCTTTTCCCAGCGGCATACGGTCTCCTTGGAGACGCCGATGAGCTTTGCAAACTCCTCTTGCGTGAGGGAGCTCTTCTTTCGAAGGGCCTTGATGTTCTCTCCGACCCCCATGGCTAGATTGAGCGGGCTAGGGGGAGACAGAGGCAGTCGGGCCCGCCAAAGCCGCTTGTGAGCTCAAAGATCGATATGGGCACGAGTTCTATCCCGGCCTGTTCGAGAGCGGCGTTGGTCTCGGTGTTCTCCCCGTAAACGCAGACCTTTCCGGGCTTAAGGCAGAGTGTGCTCGCGGCGTTGTTGGCCCTTTCGCGCTCGGCGGCAGCGGGGTTCGATCCGCCGCAGAGGATAAACCTCAGATTATTTGAGCCAAGTGCCATCCCAATCGCCTCGCGGATCCCTCCCTCGACGATTGAGGCACGGGTCGTCCACTCGCGTCTCCCTCGCGTGATTCGGTAGACTTCTGCCTCCTCCAGCAGGGTTCGATCGAGGAGGAACGTATCGTAGTCGACACGGCTGAAATAGGTGTCTAAGTGAATGCAGAGTTCGTCATAGGGGACCTTGATCGCCCAGACAGATTCGATGGTCGAGTCCTTATTCCACAGCACCTCTCGTGCTAGTGAGTCTATGGCCAGGGGCTCGGTGCGCTGCGAGATGCCGATAGCTACGTTTTCACTGTTTAGATTGTGAACGTCGCCGCCTTCGAGATGATATGTAGATTCGTGCTTGAAAAACTGCGGCGTTCCCATAAAGGTCGGATGGTAGTTAAAGATCGTCTGGTAGGCGATGACCTCGCGGTTTCGTTCTGGCCAGTACATGTGATTGAGTGTCGCGCCGCTTCCTATGACGCTTACCGGGTCACGCGTGAACCACATGGTGTTAAGCGGGTTTACGAGAAGGTCCTCGGGGAGGT
>DAWCEJ010000033.1:0-14250 GCA_052274955.1 Collinsella sp. | reverse complement strand
CTCTAGCTCGAATGGCTGTGATTCATACGTGTCGTTTTCGGTTTGCTGCGTCTGAACGTGCTGGGGGTTCGTAAAGGCATGCTTGCTGCAACAACATAATTCAATATTGAAGGAATGTGGCAGTGTCTGAGCCACATCAGCTTTTCACAGGCGATCCTGCCTGAACCGCTGGGGGGAACAGCCCTTGTGCCTATTAAACGCCTCGGTGAACGCTCCCGCCTTACTGTAACCGACTTCCCTGCCGACCTCGGCGATGGGCAGCGCCGTTTCAGTGAGAAGCCTTTCGGCTTCCCTCATCCTCTCCCTCGCCACGTAGGACGCCGGGGGAAGGCCTGTCGCCTTCTTGAAGAGCCGTTTCATCTTCGTCTGGCCCATATACAGTTCGGACGCGAGCCGCGTGCACGACAAATCGCCGCCAAGGTTCCGAGCGATATACGCGCACGCCCAGTCGACTGCCGCAAGGTCCTCGTCGGTCATTCTGGGCCTGCCGCCATTCGGCCGGGCTGCGCACTCCATCACGAGGGCGATAGATTCGGAGATAACCCCTTCGTAAAACAGATCCGCCGCGATCCCCCCGCCCTGATATGAACGCGCCTTGCGAAGCAAGTCGACAAGCCCCGGAAGGTCGCGCCGCCCGTCTACGCCCGCAAACGCCTTGCGGACGTCCTCTATTTCGCCGAAGCGACTCTGCAGATAATCCCGATAATAATCTGGCGAGATGGTGATCGACGACGCCGCGGCAACGGAACCTTCCGAGAACCGCGCTTCGTACTCCTCGTTTTCCCCGCCGAGATACACCGTGATGGCGCCCGGGGCGAGCGGAGCCCCTCGACGCTGTGCGACGCCCGAAACCTCGTCATAGCAGCCCAAGCACAGGTGCTCGGTGCATCGATAGCGTATGGTCCACTCCCTTGCGAAGCTCATCCTGAACGCGTTCACAGCGAAGAGGTTGTCCCGAAAGTACGCCCAGTACTCCCCGGACCCCATGTCGCTTTCGAGAACCCTCAAAGTGCCCGCAGGACCGTAGTTGCCGACATCGCGGGCAGGCACGAGGTGCCATTTCTTGAACGCCTCTTCGTAAAGGTCGCGTTCTATGCTTTCCATCTGACTCTCTTTCGCCTCGTTTCAATGCGGCGTTCCCCGATTCGTCCCTTTCATTCCGTATCGGGTCCCGCTTTTGCTTTCGCGAAGACTGGAACCCTGCCTATTCGTCCATTATAGCCAAGAGTTAAAAATGGCTAACTAGACAGGGAACATAAGGAGGAATCGGATGACGCAAGACGCTCCAACCCCGAAAAGCAACAGGTGGACCACGCGCGACGTGCTGACGTTCGTCGTGTTCAACCTGATCATCATGGCGGTGACCATCGTGGCGAAGATGATCGAGGACATGGTCCTGGCGCCCCAGAACACGTTTTTCGTGGGGTCGTGGCTATTTCCGCTGCTTGCCACGCCGTTCTACGTGGTGATGGCGGACCGCATCGGCAAGCGAGGCGTGCTGGCGGGCTCGACGCTGGTATTCGGGCTGCTCTACACATTCATGGGAGGGCTCTACTGCGCTCCCGTCGCCGTCGTGGGCGCCCTTATCGGAGAGCTCGTCATGTGGGGGAAGGATTCCTACCACGACATAAAGCGCGTCGTAGGTGGCTACATCGTGTACTGGATGACGTTCGGGTTCTACGGGATTATGCCGTATCTGCTGTTCAGGGACGCCTATATGGAGCAGTTGGGAACCTACTACGACGCGGCTGACGTGGCGGCTATGGTGGCCCAGTACACCGAGCTGCCGTGGATCCTGCTCATGATGGCGATGTTCGCTACGGGCACGATCGTCGGAGGGCTCATCGGGTCGAAGTTCCTGAAGAAACACGTGCGCAAGGCGAAGATCGCCTAACCATGGAAAAGTGCGACATCAAAACTGGGGTGTTCGGCCTCGACCCGCGCACGCACCTGTTGTCGTTTCTCGTTGTCGGCATCGCCGCGATGTTGGCGACCGGCCTTTTGGAGACGGCGCTTCTGCAGCTGCTCGCCGCGGCGTACCTCGCGGCGAACGGGAGGGCGCGCCTTTCGCTCAAGATGTGCGCGAGCTTCACCGTTGTGTGCGGGCTGAGCTTCCTCCCGCTCTCCGGACTGTACGGGGCACTGTTCGTGAGTTTCCTTCACATGATCCCGCCGTTCACGGCGGGCTGCGCGCTATTCACGCTGTCACCCTCGGCGATCATGTGCGCGCTCGACCGTTGGAGGCTGCCCCAGCGGGTTCTCGTGGGCGTGTGCATGGTGTTCAGGTTCGCCTCCGTCCTCTCGTTCGAAGCTCGCTCCATCGTGCGCGGCATCCGAATGCGGGGCATCTTCCCTCGCGCGTTCGACGTCGTCCGTCACCCGGGGTTGGCGTACGAATGCGTCTACACGCCGCTCGTCATGCGCTCGCTCAGGCTTTCGAGCGAGCTTGCCGCCTCCGCCGAGCTGCGCGGCATCGAAATCGGCCGGGGACGGACTTCGGTCTACCACGTGGGCTTCACCTGGAGGGATGCCGTGTGCTCGACCGTTGTCGCGGTCATATGCGCGGGAATCTACGGAACGGGGGTGATTTTGTGACAGGCGAATTCGAATCATCCAATGCGCACAAGGAAAGCCCCGTATGCGGCAAGCCTGCGGAGGAGGCGCCATCCCTCGCGTTTTGCGACGTCTCGTTTCGCTATGTGGATGAGGCAGAACAAGAGGATTCGGCATCTGCTGACGATGCGGGAGGAAGCAGGGTCGAGGACGTGTCCTTCGAGGTGCGCACCGGCTCCTGCACAGTTCTGTGCGGAAGGTCGGGCGACGGCAAGTCGACCGTGTTGCGATTAGCAGATGGGTTGGCAGGGACGTTCTTCCCTGGAGTGCGTATGGGTTCCGTTCTGGTGAGCGGCGCGGAGGTCCTTTCGCTTTCCGCTCGCGGGAGGACCGAGGCCATGGGTGTGGTCATGCAGGATCCCCGCAGCCAGTTCTTCATGGGGACGGTCGGCGACGAGATCGCCTTCTCGCTGGAAAACCTCGGGGTCGACCCTGCTGTGACCGTTGAACATGTGCATGAGGCGGCGCGGCTGTGCGGGGTTGAAGGTTTACTTGCTGAGAAGCTTACCGAACTGTCCAGCGGTCAGAAACAACGCGTCGCAATCGCAGCCGCTATTGCGTGTCGCCCGTCGTTTCTCGTGCTCGATGAGCCGACCTCCAACTTGGACGCGGAGGGCGCAGACGCGCTCGTGAGCATCCTTGTCCAGCTCAAGCAGCGCGGCGTGGCGATTCTGGTATCGGAGCATAGGCTCCACAAGCTTCTGCCCGTCGCCGACGAATTCCTTTGTATGAGAAATGGCAAGGTCGCGGCGCGGTGGAGCGCGAAAGAATTCGCTGCGCTTCCAGACAAGGAAGCTGATGCATTTGGGTTGCGTCATCCCGATATCACCATCGCGCGCGATTCGAATACGCGACCTGAGGAATCACTTGATTCCCGCTGCGGTTCCACCTCATGGCATATGGAGGACGTGACGTATCTCTACCGCTCGACAGGCCGTGGCATTCGAGCCGTGACGGCGGAGTTTCCCTGCGGTGCCGTGACGGTGGTATGCGGGGGGAACGGTTCGGGCAAGACAACGCTTGCGAAGGTTCTCGTCGGGGCGTCCCGCCCGCAGAAAGGTCTGATAACCAGGGGCGGCAAAGCGCTCTCACCGCGGGAGCGGCGGCACCTGAGCTATTTCGTGATGCAGGACGCCGACTATCAACTGTATGCGGGGAGCGTCGCCGACGAGGTAGTGCTTGGCCGACGCGTTGATGATGTTCTGAAGGCGCGTGCCTGGGAGGCGCTTGACGCCTTCGACCTGAAAGACCTTGCCGACAGACACCCCGCCAGCCTATCGGGCGGGCAGAAGCAGCGCGTGACACTTGCCGCAGCGTACTGCTCGGACGCCGAGCTCGTGGTGCTCGACGAGCCAACGAGCGGACTGGATGGGCGCGGCATGCGGGAGGTGGCTTTGTGGTGCCGTAGGCTTGCGGCGGAAGGAAAGGCAGTGGTGATTATCACCCACGATGAAATGCTAGCGCGGCTGGCGGGCGACCGGAGGGTTGAGCTGGCAGCGCATGACGAAGGGAGAAAAGGAGTATGAGTCACGTGACTCCGCTTGACCGCATCGCGCGTCCGAGCGCGTTTTCGAAACTGTTCTACTTCATGCGGCCCGATAAAGCGCGCATGGCGCTCTCGCTTGTCCTCGCTTGCTTGGGCGAGGCGGCGGGTATGGTCCCGTACGTGGTCGTCGCCCTGTTGGCTGCCGGTCTCATCGAAGGCACGCTCACGCTCGAAACGGTAGCTCTGTTCTCGCTCGCTGCAGCAGGAGGGCAGATCCTCAAGTTCGTGCTCACGTGGCGATCGTCGATGATCAGCCATGGTATCGCCTTCAAGGCTTTGTGCACCATGCGCGAGCAGATGGCCGAGAAGATGTCGCGCGTGCCCATGGGTGTCATCGTCGACACGCCCACGGGCACGTTCAAGAACCGCTTTGTAGACAACGTGAATCAGCTGGAGGACGCCATCGCGCACTTCATGCCGGAGCTTCCGAGCAACGTGTTTGCGCCCATCCTCGCCATGACCATCGTGTTCGCCGTCGACTGGCGCATGGGGCTTGCCGGCATCGCCACGATCCCCTTGGGCGTGCTCTTCTATCTGGGCATGATGCGCGATTACAAGCCCAAGATGGCGCGTTACATCAAAAGCGAGCAGGACATGAACTCCACGCTCGTGGAGTATGTCAACGGCATCCAGGTGATCAAGGCGTTCGGGCGCACGGCGTCCTCCTACGGGTCGTTCTCCGATGCCGTGGCGGAATACCACGACTCCACGCTTGCGTGGTTCCGGCAGAGCTGGGTGTGGATGGCGGCGGTGCGCTCGGTCGTGCCCTGCACGTTGCTCGTTTCGCTGCCGCTTGGCGTGTGGCTGCTCTCCGTCGGGCAGATTACGCTTCCCGCCTTCATGGTGTGCATTGTCATTCCTCTGGGCTTCATCGGCGGCGTTTTGAAGTTCGCCCAGGCGGCAGGCCAGATCTCGCGTATGGATGCCTGCCTGAACGTGGTCTGGGATTTCCTCGGTGAGCCCGAGCTTGCGCGTCCCACGCAACGCGTGGAGCTACAGGGCGAGTCGTTCGCGTTCGAGGAAGTGTCGTTTTCTTACCGTGAGGGCACCGAGGTCCTGCACGACGTGAGCTTTTCCACCGAACCGGGAACGATCACGGCGATCGTCGGGCCGTCGGGCTCGGGCAAATCGACCGTCGCCAAGCTTATGGCGGGGTTCTGGGATGCGAGCACAGGAAACATCACATTCGGCGGGGTAGACGTGAAGGACATCCCGTTCGAACAGCTCATGGAGCACATCGCGTACGTGGCGCAAGACACGTTCCTGTTCGACCGCTCCATTGCCGACAACATCCGCATGGGCAAGCCCGACGCGACCGACGCCGAGGTGGAGGCGGCGGCGCGTGCCGCAGGCGCCCACGGATTCATCAACGAGCTTCCGCAGGGCTACGCTACGCCTGCGGGCGAGGCGGGCGATCGACTTTCGGGCGGCGAGCGGCAGCGCATCACCATCGCGCGCGCCATCCTGAAGGACGCATCCGTCGTCATCTTGGACGAGGCGACCGCCTACGCCGACCCCGAGAACGAGGCGCTGGTTGAGCGCGCCATCAGCAAGCTGGTTGAGGGCAAGACGCTCGTCACCATCGCGCACCGGCTCTCGACCATCACGGGCGCCGACCAGATTCTCGTCATGGACGCGGGGCGCATCGTGGGGCGCGGGCGGCACGATGAGCTGCTGCAAAGCTGCCCGCTGTATGCCCGCATGTGGCGTGAGCATCAGGGCGCGGTAGAGGTGCTCACGGACAAAAACGTGGAAGACTGGGCGGCCATCCGCCCCGAGGAGGCGAGGTAGATGTTCGCCATCGTAAAACGCATACTCGACGTGGCGGGAAGCTTCTCGCCTGCGTCGCGACGCAGTCTCATTGTTGGCATGGTGTGCAACGTCCTAAAAGCGTTCTTCATGTCCGGGATGCTTGCCGCGGTGTGGTGGGCGCTCGAGAATCGTGACCATATGGGTGCGGATGTGGCGCTGCAGTGCCTGGGCATTCTGCTGGCGAGCGTGGCGGGCCAGTATATCTTCCAGTACCTCGTGGACATCAAGATGGACGCCGAGGGGTTCCACATCTTCCGCGACATGCGCCTGCACGTGGGCGATCGGCTGAAGGGTGCTCCCATGGGCTATTTCTCCGAGCAGCGCCTTTCCGCCATCACCACCACGCTCACCACGACGCTGCACCAGCTGGAGGAGTTCATGACCATCTGCCTCACCGGTCTTTCGGGCGGCGTGGCGATGGCGGTCATCATGAGCTTCTATTTCATGCTGTTCGCGCCGCCGGTGGCGTTCATCACGTTTGCGGGCATCGCCATGGGGCTTGTGGTGCTCGAATGGCTGCGCCGCCGCTCCACCGCGGTGACGCGCGAGGTAACCGCCGCCCAGGAGGCCATGACCGACAAGGTGATCGAGTACGCCCGCGGGATGGCGGTACTGCGCACGTTCGCCACGCCCGACGAGGCGCTTGCCGAGGCGAAGGCGTCTTTCGAGCAGAAGCGCCTGGCCGACTACTGTCAGGAGCAGGCGGCCCAGGGAATTCTCAAGCTCTATGCGCTGGTGTTCAATCTGGCGAGCTGCGCGGTGCTGTTCGCGGCGTGCGCCCTGTACCTCACGGGTGGGCTGCCACTCTCGTGGGCGCTCACTCTGCTCGTCGCCGCGTTCATGATCTACGGCGAGCTGATCAGCGCGAACAATAGCGCCTTTCTCACTAAGAAGATAGAGGGCGAGCTCGACCGCGTGGACGAGGTGTGCGCGGTTCCGCGTCAGGACACGACCGACGAGCCTCTTGCGCCGCGAGGTTTCGACCTGGCGATGGACGACGTGTCGTTCGGCTACGACGACCGGCGCGTCATCGACCACGTGACGCTTCGCATCCCCGAGGGTACCTCGTGCGCCATCGTGGGGCCAAGCGGGTCGGGCAAGACCACGCTGGTGAACCTGCTCGCGCGGTTCTGGGACGTCGATGAAGGATTCGTGAGCGTGGGCGGCGCGGACGTGCGCGACGGCACGGCGGAGAGCCTACTTTCGCACATATCCCTGGTGTTCCAGAACGTCTACCTGTTCAACGACACGGTGGAGAACAACATACGGTTCGGGCGGCCGGATGCATCGCGCGATGAGGTGGTCGCCACGGCGAAGCGCGCGCGATGCCACGACTTCATCGAGCGCCTTCCGCAAGGTTACGACACGGTGCTGGAAGAGGGCGGAGCCGACCTGTCGGGCGGCGAGCGGCAGCGCATATCCATCGCGCGCGCCATCATGAAGGACGCGCCCATCGTCATCCTGGATGAGGCGACCAGCTCCGTCGACCCCGAGAATGAGCATCTGCTCATGGAGGCGATCGGCGAGCTCACGCGCGGCAAGACGCTCGTCACCATCGCCCACCGCCTGAACACGGTGCGCAACGCCGGCCAGATTCTCGTCGTGGACGCCGGCCACATCGTGCAGCGCGGCACGCACGACGAGCTCATGCGTGAAGACGGGATCTACCGCCGCTTCATCCGCATGCGCGAAGAGGCGGCCGACTGGAGGCTGGGGGCGTAAACCGATGAACAAGCAGCGTTCCACGGAATCCTCGGAGGACTACCTGGAGGCCATCCTGCGCATCCGCTCCGAGCGCGGCTCCTGCCACAACGTGGACATAGCGTGCCTGCTGGGCTACTCCAAGACGAGCGTCACCAAGGCGCTGGCGGGCCTGTCCACCGCCGGGCTCGCCGAGTGGATCCTGAAGTTGTCGTACCGGTGCACGTAGTCCGAGAGCCTGGCCCTCGATATCCCGTCGGCCGACTCGTCGACGGCGTTGTCGTGGGGGCGGCCCTTTGCCGACAGCGATCTCTCTACGCCGAAGGCCTCGAGCATCAGGTCGATCTCGGCGTTGTCGAACTCGCTGCCGCGGTCCGTGTGGAATACCTCGATGCCCGCGCTGCGCCGATATGGGGTAGCGGCCCCCGTTGGCCGCCATGGCCCTCACTTCCGAGCGTATACCGGCGCCGCTCGTCTTAAGATGTCGACCTCCATCCGGAGCCTGCGGTTCTCGCGCTCGGGCTTCAGGATCCGGTTCTGCTCGGGCGTGCGGTTGTCCGCGGCGCGCGGCGAGCCGGTCGCGTTTATCGGCTTGACCCGCCTCTCCACGGTGCTCTTGCCGAGGTCGCACTCGTCCATGGCCTCGCGCTTGGGCTTTCCGGCGTTGTGGAGGTCGACTATCTGCCTCTTGAACTCGTCGGTGAAATGCCTCGGTCTGGGGCCGGTCGAGGCCGAGCCCCGGTCCGGCTGGGATAGCATGTCGCTGCGGGCCATTGTCTTTCCTCTCGTCGAATATCTAGGCACTGACGATTCTAGGCGCTGGCCCTCCCTTGCTTCTTGCACCTCGATTGTGCGCGTTGCCCCCAGCGGGCCCGGATCGAGCGATTCAGGCCCGCTTTTGGGGCCTGCCGGAAACCCGGTGGTCAAAAAGGGCCAAATATGAGTACTGTTACCAGTTTAGTGGCAGCCAAATGGCCTCAAAAATCGGTGCCAGAGGCCAAAAGTGCATCGATTTTCGTTCTTCAGAGTCGCGATCGGGCTCCAAACAAGGCGATTTTGCTGCTCTGGACCGGAAAATTGATGCTACTAATTTGGTGACAGTACTCATATTTGGCCCTTTTTGACCACTGCTCCTTGGTTCAGGACAAAACGGGCCGCTCGAATCTTGGGGCGGGTCCATTTTCGACTGTCCTCAGCTTGCCAGTTCGAAAATGGACCCGCCTCAAGATTGAATCTTTATTCCAACTTTACACCTGGCTTTACAGCTGTCTTGTCAGCTGTAAAGCCAGGTGTCATACTAAAGCCCCAAGATTCGCCAAAAGAGAGGGGCCTTGATGGCACAGAGCGCGAACATGGATGCATCGGAGCTTGCACGCGATATCGCGGCCGGCCTGGCATCGGCAACGACGGCAACGGAGCGCGCGGCACTGGTGCCCGCAGAGCTCGTCGAGGCCATTCAGCAACTAAAAACCCAACGTGACGCGGTGATCCTGGCGCACTACTATGTGGCGCCCGAGGTCCAAGCCGTTGCCGATTTCGTCGGCGACAGCTTCTACCTGGCAAAGCTCGCCAAGAGCCTGCCGCAGCAGACCATTGTGCTGTGCGGCGTGGAGTTTATGGGCGAGAGCGCCAAGCTGCTCAATCCCACCAAGACCGTGCTGTTGCCCGAGCCGGGCGCGGACTGCCCCATGGCGCACATGGTCAAGCGTGAGACGGTCGACGCGGCGCGCGCCGAGTATGGCGACGACCTTGCCGTGGTGTGCTACGTCAACTCGACGGTCGAAATCAAGAGCTGGAGTGACGTGTGCGTTACCAGCTCTAACGCCGTCAAGATCGTCTCCGAGCTGCCGCAGCAGCACATCTTGTTCATTCCCGACCAGAACCTGGGCCGCTTTGTGGCCGAGCAGGTGCCCCAAAAGCACGTCATCCTCAACAACGGCTACTGCCCGCGTCATCACATCATCACCGTCGAGCAGATCGTCGACGCGCAGGAGGCGCACCCCGACGCGCTCGTGCTGGCGCACCCCGAGTGCAAGGCCGACGTCCTGGCCGAGGCTGACTACATCGGCTCTACCGCCGGCATCATCAAGTATGCCGAGGAGTCGGACGCGAGCGAGTTCATCATCGTGACGGTCCGCGGCGTGCTCTACGAACTCGAGCGCCGCTGCCAGGGCACCGGCAAGAAGTTCTATTTCCCTGCGGTGCAGCCCACCTGCGTCAACATGGATCTCATCACGCTCGAAAAGCTCGTGCACTGCCTGGAGACGGGCGAGGGCGAGGTGCAGATTGGCGTGTCGGATGCGGCCGCCGATCAGGCCAAGCTCACGCTCGACCGCATGCTCGAGTACGCGGCGCGCTAAGCCAATGTGACATGAGGGACCATCCCCTATGCCACATTACAAGGGAGAGGACTCCTGTGGAAACCAAACAATACCCCGATATGGAGTGTGACGTCGTCATTGCCGGTTGCGGCGTGGCGGGCCTGTATGCGGCTCTCAATCTGCCGACGAGCATGCGCGTAATCATGCTCTCCAAGGGCGCCGTCGATGAGTGCGATTCGATGCTCGCGCAGGGCGGCATCTGCGTGCTGCCCGAGGGTTCTGACTACGATGCCTTCTTTGAGGACACCATGCACGCCGGCCATTACGAGAACCGCCGCGAGAGCGTTGACATCATGATTCGCTCGAGCCGTTCGGTCATCAACGACCTGCTGGCCATGGGCGTGGACTTTGAGCGCAAGGCCGACGGCAGCCTCGACTTTACCCGCGAGGGCGCGCACAGCCGCCCGCGCATCGCCTTCCATGCCGACATTACGGGCAAGGAGATTACGACCAAGCTGCTCCAGGCTGTCCGCGAACTGGACAATGTGCAGATTTTGGAGCACGTGGCCATGACCGACATCCTGACGGGCGAGTGTGATGGCGCCACGGTGTGCACCGGCGTTGTCGCCGTCACCGTGGACGAGGACGATTCGGCTCGTCCCGCCGACGAGCTGGCAACTGCCGCCGAGGGCGTGCATGCCAGTAAGCCGTTTAAGATCCATGCTCGTCATACGCTGTGGGCAACGGGCGGTATCGGTGGCGTGTACGACCACTCGACCAACTACCCGCAGCTCACCGGTGATGCCTGCTACATTGCGCAGGAGCACGGCATTACGATGGAGCACCTGGACTACGTGCAGATCCACCCCACGGGCCTGTTCTCGCCGCAGCCGGGTCGCACGTTCCTGATCAGCGAGAGCTGCCGCGGCGAGGGAGCGATTCTGCTCAATGCCGCCGGCGAGCGTTTTACCGACGAGCTGCAGCCGCGCGACGTTGTCGCCGCCGCCATCCGCGAGCAGATGAAGCAGGACGGCACCGAGCACGAGTGGCTGAGCTTTGCCCCCGTCGAGCGCGACGTGGTGACCGGGCACTTCGCTAACATCCGCGCGCGCTGTCTTGAGGACGGTCGCGACATCCTGGACGAGCCCATCCCCGTCACGCCCACACAGCACTACTTTATGGGTGGCGTGTGGGTCGACAAGGACGGCCGCACCTCGATGCCCGAGCTCTACGCCGCCGGCGAGACGGCCTGCAATGGCGTGCACGGCAAGAACCGCCTGGCTTCTAACAGCCTGCTCGAGTCTCTGGTTTGGGGCCGCCGCGCCGCGTGGTACATGCGCACCGGCAAGTCGCTGGCCGTGGAGCAGACCGGTGAGCCCGCGCTTGACGGGCGTCACCGCGCCCTGAGCGCCGATACCCTTGCAATCGATGGTTTGGCCCGTGCCGCCGGCACGCAGGCCGTGGAGGAGTAGACCATGAATCCCATTACCATGAAGCTCGTCGTCGATGATCTGATTTTGCAGGCTTTGCGCGAGGACATTACGTTTGAGGACGTGAGTACGGCGAGCGTGTGCCCCACGGCGCGCCCCGCTACCGTTGAGCTCATCGCCAAGGCCGACGGCATTATCGCCGGCCTGGACGTATTTGCCCGCACCTTTGAGCTGCTGGATCCGCAGAGCTCGGTGCTCTTCGATGTTGCCGACGGTGACGAGGCGCACGCCGGCGACCACGTGGGCCAGGTGCGCGGCGACGCGCGCGTGCTGCTTTCGGGCGAGCGCGTGGCGCTCAACTACCTGCAGCGCATGAGCGGTATCGCCACCTACACACACAGCATGGCGGCGGCGCTCGAGGGTACCAAGACCGTGCTTGTCGACACGCGCAAGACCACGCCGGGCATGCGTGTCTTCGAGAAGGCCGCGGTCGAGATCGGCGGCGGCAGCAACCACCGCTATAACTTGTCGACGGCCGTCATGCTCAAGGACAACCACATCGACGCCGCCGGTGGCGTGGCACGCGCGATCGAGATGGCGCGCGCCCATGCGTCGTTTACCACGACGGTCGAGATTGAGTGCGAGGACCTGGATATGGTGCGCGAGGCCGTGGAGGCCGGTGCCGATATCATCATGCTCGACAACATGACCCACGACGACATGGCTGCCGCGATTGAGCTTATCGCCGGTCGCGCCAAGACCGAGTGCTCGGGCAACGTGGACGTCAACAATATCCGCGCGCTTGCCGACCTGGGTGTTGACTTTATCAGCTCGGGGGCGTTGACGCACTCTGCGCCGATTCTCGACCTCTCGCTTAAGCACCTGCGTCTGCTGGACGGTAAATAATGGACGCCCGCGAGCGTCGCCGTGCCATCATGGCCGTGCTCGAGGGAGCCAAAGATCCTGTCTCGGGCAGTGCGCTCGCCCACGAGGTGGGTGTGAGCCGTCAGGTCGTGGTGCAGGACATCGCCCTGCTGCGCGCCGACGGGCACGATATCGTCGCCACTAATCGCGGCTATGTACTACAGGAGGCGGCGAGCAGCCCGGCTGTGCCCACGCGTCTGGTCAAGGTGCGCCACAGCGTGGAGCAGGCGGGCGATGAGCTCACGAGCATCGTCGACGCGGGCGGCGCCGTGCTCAACGTGATCGTCAACCACCGCGTGTACGGCAAGATCACGGCCGATCTGGATATCCGTAACCGCCGCGATATCGAGCGCTATCTGCATGACATTGCCAGTGGCAAGAGCTTTCCGCTGCTGACGGTAACCAGCGGCTATCACTTCCACCGCATTGCGGCAGAAGACGAGCAAACCCTCGACGAGATCGAGGCGATGCTCAAGGAGAAAGGCTATCTGGCAGACCTAATGCCCTACGAGGACGATCTCTCTTAGCCCGATACTGTCTTTATAAGTTGCGGTGAAATAGTTCCTAAAATCGGCACCTAAGCAATGAATCGGGAACTATTCCACCGCAACTGCCAAGGTAGCCCCGTCCCCAATTAGCTGCCTATACAAACAAAAGGAGGCCTCCGCGGCGATGCGGAGGCCTCCTTTTTGTGCACGGTGTACTTGTGAGTGTGCAAGTGGGGGAGTTGTTACTCCTCGACGATCTCGGTGATCGCGCCGGCGGGGCAAGCGTCCTGGCAAGCGCCACAGGCGACGCAGGAATCCTCGTCAGCGACGGTAGCGACGTCCTGGAGCTCCAGAACGCCAGCGGGGCAGGAGTCGACGCAAACGCCACAAGCGATGCACTCGTCGGCATCAATTACGGGATGAGCCATGGTAGTTTCCTCTCTGTTGACCGACGCTACAGGCGATGCGCGTCGGTTTGATTCGGCAAAAACATACCACGGGAGCGACCGTTTGCAATACCCTCTGGCCGGCATCTTCATACCGTTCGCCGAGTATGCCGCGGCTTACTAAAAAACATGCAGGTGAGGCCGTTGAGCTGCGCAAATGTTAGCTGCAGGTGACTTGAAATCTAGGGCGATTGAGCGTGCTTGCGGAAACCGCATCCCGAAATCGACGCTCAAAACGGGACACGCTTTCCCCAAGGCCGCCCCAGACTGCTCCACACGCCCCAGGCTCGTACCTCAGTCAACTCTACATAGATCTCAATAGATCTGCCCAGAACTCAAACAGTGCATCTACCTGCGCATTTGAGAACCTAAACTCTCAGAGATAAGAAATCTTATATGAATTGACTTAGATTTTGTATATTCCGGCCCATAAGGGGATACACTACATCCTGAAAGACAAGCCGAAACACCGCTCGGCAGACCGCCGAGTCGGTGCAAACGCACAAGAGAGAGGGAATTTCTAATGGGCAAGATTCTTGGTATCGACCTTGGTACTACTAACTCCGCTATGGCCGTCCTCGAGGGCGGTTCTCCGACCATTATCGTGAACGCCGAAGGCGACCGCACCACCCCGTCCGTCGTGGGCTTCCGTGCCGACGGCGACCGCGTCGTGGGTAAGGCCGCAAAGAACCAGGCGGTCACCAACCCCAAGAACACCGTATTTTCCATCAAGCGCTTCATGGGCCGCAAGTACTCCGAGTGCACTTCCGAGATCAAGACCGTGCCGTATGAGGTCAAGGAGGGCCAGGGTGGCCGTGCCGTCGTCGACATCGAGGGCAAGGACTACACCGCCGAGCAGGTGAGCGCCATGGTGCTCGCCAAGATGAAGGCCGACGCCGAGAAGTATCTGGGCGAGACCGTCACCGACGCCGTCATCACCGTCCCGGCCTACTTCAACGACGCCCAGCG
>DAWCEJ010000032.1:0-3114 GCA_052274955.1 Collinsella sp. | reverse complement strand
GCGATCGGCGTGCTGATAAGCTTCTTCCGCCTGATGTTCGCCCGTCGCGAGCCGTCCTGCGTGCATCCGGCGGGGGAGCGCAATATCGAGGTCACGCTTGCAGCGCTTTCTTCGTGCGCCAGGGCTGCTGCCGAGCGCGACGACCGCGTGATGGTTGAGCATGTCGAGGCTCGCGTCCAAGGCCCCGACGATTCGCACGTCCGATTTAAGGTCGAGGCTATCGCGCTTGACGATAAGGACGTTGCCGCTCTTGCCACCTCGATGCAGCAGCGCATCGAGAAGGCCTGCGACACCATGCTCGGCACGCCGGGTACGACCGCGCGTGTCCGTTTTTTGCCGTCCAAGACTACCGTCCAGACCGTGGAGGTTTCCGGTGAGTGATACCAATCAAGATAAGACCGCTCGTACGCCGCGCCTGACGATTGACCAGAGCGCTACGCCGGCGAGCGAACCTGTTGATTCCAAAGTAGAGGCAACCGAGTTACAAGACGCGGCAGCCGCGGATTTTGACGAGGCTATGGGTCTCATCAAGGGTACGGGCGCTGCCATCTGGAGCTATGCTGTGCGTCATCCCAACACCACGCTCGGTGCCGTCGCTGGCTTTATCCTCGCCGTTTTGGTGCTCACGCTCGGCCTGTGGGATACGCTCGTCATTGCATTCTTCGTGCTGATCGGCGCTGTGATCGGCCAAATTCGCGACGGCGAGAACGGGATCGTCAACTTCTTCGGCCGTCTGTTTAGCGGCCGCTAATATGTATTCGACTGTCGCATCCGCGGCAGGCATAAGGAGGAACCATGGCTTTTAATACGAAGGTCGATGTAGCCGATACCGAGCTCGAGGAGAACGAGGCGGTCGTCGCCGAAGCTGAGGATGTGACGCTCGAGGACGAGGCTCTCGTCGAGGCCGAGTCCGATACGGATGAGGATGACGAGGAAGCGGACGAGTCCGAGGACTCACTCACCTATTCCAACGGCGTGATTGAGAAAATCGTTGCCATGGCCACCCGCGAGGTTCCGCACGTTCTGGGCATGAAGGGTAACCTCATGCACTTTGTGCAGGAGCAGTTTGGTGCCGAGAATCTGACCAAGGGCGTGACGGTCGAGGTCACCGATGACAATCGCGTGGTCGTCAACATCTCCGTCATCATCGAGTACGGCGCCTATGCGCCCGCGATCTTCGACGACGTTAAGGCACGTGTCACCGAGCGTCTGGCAGCGATGACCGGCCTTGAGGTGGCAGGCGTCAACCTGCGCATCGAGGACGTCATCACCCCCGAGGAGTACGAGCACCGCACCAACCAGCATGAGTAACCTTCCAAAAAGGGACAGGTTTATTTTGGCAGGTTTTATCTGCGGAAATACTAAACGGTCGGCCGCACGGATGCATGTGCGGCCGACCGTTATTTGTATGCCCCCGATGCAGGCATACCGCTCATCTAACTAAGGGTTGCAATCGCTGCGTTCCGCGTTACCCTAATGGGCGCATTGTTTCCACATTGCTAACGAGGGGTTGCCGTAATGGCTGACGAGTACGAAACAGAAAGCGAGGCATGGGCGATTGAGGCCGCCGCGACAGAGGCGGCATCGCGTGCAGCCGAGGAGGTGCATCGTCCTCCCGTGGTGCCGATGGAGTGTGTGGTCGATCGCGCCGATATCGAGCGTGGCGAGCGTGCCGGCCAAAAGCGCAGCCAGGAGCCAGGCTTCCCACGCTTTTTCGCCGAGCTCAACCTGGGCCTGATTCTCACGGCGTTCGCCATCGTGGCCTTTAAAACTCCCAACCACTTTGCCTTTGGCGGCACCTCGGGCGTGTCGGTTATCCTGTCCACGCTGTTTCCGACCCTGCCCGTCGGTGTCTTTATGTGGATCATCAACGCGGTCCTGGTCGTCTTGGGCTTCATCTTCTTGGACCGCAAGGCGATTCTTTGGAGCGTCTTTGCCTCGTTTGCGCTTTCCGCCTATGTCTCGCTGTTCGAGCTCTTCATTCCGACCGATGTCTCGATGACGGGCGATATGTGGCTCGACCTGTGTTTTGCCGTGATCCTGCCGGCCGTCGGCAGTGCCATCGTCTTCGATATTGGCGCCTCCACGGGCGGCACAGATATCCTCGCCATGATCCTCAAACGCCGCACGACGCTCGAGATTGGCCGTGCGCTGCTGCTGGTCGATATCGGCATCGTGGCCATCGCGGCGTTCTTGTACGGCCCGCGCGTCGGTTTGTACTGCGTGCTCGGTCTGTTTGCCAAGACGCTCGTGGTCGATAAGGCTATCGAGGGTATTCACCTGCGCAAGGTCTGTACGATTATTTGCGCCGAACCGCTCAAAGTCGAGGAGTTTATCGTCAAGCATCTCAACCGCACGGCAACGATCAGCCGTGGCTACGGCGCCTTCTCGGGCAAGTGCGTCACGGTGATCATGAGCGTGCTGAGCCGTCGCGCGGCCGTGCAGCTGCGCCGCTATGTCCGCGAGATCGCCCCGGGCTCGTTCATCACGATCGTCGACAGTTCCGAGATTGTCGGTAAGGGCTTCCGCGGTACGAATTAGCGGTCGGCTCACTTTAAACTGCTGCGACGGACCCTTTACATTGCCTCATGGCCATTCGGGCACATTTGTCCTCATGTTGGGCGATAATGGTGCAAAACATTGGTTCCGATTTGAGGATTGGCTCAAGATACGAAGGGATGATTTCGATGTTTTGCTCGCAGTGTGGCGCCCCCATGGGCGACAACGATAAGTTCTGCAGCGTGTGCGGTGCTCCCAATACCGCGGCCCCTCGGGCTGCTGCCTCTGCTTCGCAGCCCCAGTTTCAGCCCCAGCCGTTCGTTGCGCCCCAGCCGGTCATGAACGTGCCCAAGGGCTGCATGACACAGGCTTTCAACGACATGATTAAGGTTCCCGGCGCCCTGGTTCGCGTGTGCCAGATCGCCTTTTTGCCGGCGCTCATCTGCGTCGTGTCGGTGCTGGTGCTGTTCATCCCCGTTACCGGTGGCATTGCGGCGGCCATTGGCTTTTTGCTCGCTTACGTGGCAAGCGTGTGCGGTGCCGGCTTTGCTATCGAGTGGGGTCGCGACCTGTCGCTCAAGGATGATGACGGTATGGAGCGTCCGCTGCTGCGCT
>DAWCEJ010000031.1:0-5456 GCA_052274955.1 Collinsella sp. | reverse complement strand
GCGTAGGCGCGTTTAACATCGTCGGGCCTCAGGTCGGCTAGGGGCACGTCTTCGAACAGTTCGCGTATGTGTCGCACGTCGTATCCCTCTCGCTCATATGAGAGAGGGGAGCCGAATGAGCTCTCTCGGAGCACGTGGAAGGATTCGGCATATGCCGCTACGGTGCTCGGAGCATCTCTAGATGGTTCATAGCTCTCAAGTTCCTCGCGGTACTCGTTGAGAGCGTTTGCGACTTCGCTAGGCCAGTTCTTCGGGTTCTTGCTCTTGCAATGGATGGTCCTCTTGGGTGTTTTGAGATACTTAACTTTGCTGCCGTTCTTTCCGGAGTTCGGGTCTCTCCCAAGAGAGAAGTAAATCTTGAATGAGCCGGGCTTTCCCTTGATGGGCTCAGATGTTCCCTTTGCGGTTGGTTTGATTCTGGTTTCCAAAAGTGTCCTCCAAGGGGATTACGTTAGGCTCGGGGCCGGGGCTTTGAGGGCCTCGGCCCCGAGCCTAACGTAAACTTTTCACCCCTGCAAGCCGTAAACGCAACTGCTAGGGGTGAAAAAGAGGTGAAATAGAATTCTAATAAGAACCAGCAGAAACTCAAAAACAGCTAATCTACCTGCGAATATATATAATAGGGCAAAATTGCATTTGCCCAGGTAAGGTAAATGACCATGACCTCCTAAAGCGGGTGTCGACGGTTCGAATCCGCCCGGGGGCACCAGAAGATTATGACGGCGTCGCGAGAGCGGCGCCGTTTCTGGTTTGTGGGAGCTGACGGCGGATTCGGACCGCCGACACCTGCGTCACCAATTTTCCCGCGGGGGGAGTTTTCGAATCCGCCCGGGGGCACCAGAGATTTGCCGAGCCCGGTACCACCACGGTGCCGGGCTCTTCTGGTCTAAAGGTATGCCGTGGTTTTCGCTACTTCAGATGAAGAAAGCGCCCGTTTGCAGGGGGAGCAAACGGGCGCAATTGAGCGAATGTATTTGCGTCAGCAGCCGCTGTGGGCAACGTCTTGATGACTAGTTGGTCGTACCGGAATCGTCGCCTGAATCAGTACCAGAGCCAGAAATCGAAACCGTCAGCGTGATCGTGTTGTCGGTGGACTGCTTGCCGGTGGGGGAGACGCCCGTAACGGTGGCGTTTTCGTTGCCGCTCACGGGGTTGCCGTTCTGGTCGCAGAACGCGATGTTGTAGAACCCGGCGTTGTTGAGCGCGGTGACGGCGGCGGAGATGCTCTTGCCGTACAGGTTGCCCGGAACGCTGGCCTTGCCGGACTTCTTGGCGATGACGACGGTGATCGTGGCGCCGGGCTTTTGCTTGCCGCTGGGGTTCCAGCTGATCACGGTGCCCTCGGTAACCGAGTCGTTCTCCTGATAGCTCACATCGACGCCAAAGCCAGCCATATCGAGGGCGTTACGCGCCTGGGACTCGGTCATATCGGTCAGATCGGGGACGGACGTGGTGTCCGGGCCGCTCGAGACCTTGTACGAGATGGTCGTGCCCTTCTCGACTTCCTTGCCGGCTTCGGTGCCCTGCTCAAAGACCTGGCCCTCATCGGCCTCGTTGGCCTCCTCGGAAGCGTTGCCCTTCAGGCCAACGCTCGCCAGCGCCGCCTCTGCCTGGTCCTTGGTCAGACCGACGAGCCGCGGAACCTCAACCTTCTCGGAAGGCTTGGGGCCCTTGGAGCTCACCAAGTTCACCTTGGTGCCCTTGGCCTTCTTGGTGTTACCGTTGGGCGTCTGCTCGGCGACCTTGCCCTCGTCGACGTCGTCGTTGTAGCTCTGATCGACGGTGCCAACCTCGAGGCCGGCTTCCTTGATCAGCTCCACGGCAGTCTGCTGATCCTTGCCCAGTACGTCGGGCACCGTGACCTGCTCGCCGCCAATGAGCCCTGTGGCAAAGGCCACCACGATGCCGATGACGGCGACGGCGGCAACCACGGCGGCGATGATCTTGTTCTTGTTGGACTTGGGCTTCTCGACCTCGTAGGAACCCGTGGAGCCCGAAACGGCGCTACGGGCGGTGTTCTGGCCGCTCACGCCCGAGACGGGACGCACCATGGCGCGCGTCTGATCGGAAAGCTCGCGAGTCTTGGTGGCGCCCAGCTCGCCGGGGGCACCGATGATGCGCGTGGGCTCCGAGATGTTGACGGCACGGCCCGACAGGTAGCTGTTGAGCACCTGACGAAGCTCGTCGGCGGTCTGGAAGCGGTTTGCCGGGTCCTTCTCCATGCACTTGAGGATAATGCGCTCAAGGTCGGCGTCGACACCGGAGTTGATCTGGCTCGGTGGAATAGGCAGCTCGTTGACCTGCTTGAGTGCGACCGAGATAGCGTCGTCACCGTCAAAGGGAACGCGGCCGGTGGCGCACTCATACATCACGACGCCCAGCGAGTAGATATCCGAGGTGGGGCCGAGGTCCTGACCACGGGTCTGCTCGGGGCTGACGTAGTGGGCGGTTCCCAGCACGTTATTGTCTTGCGTGAGGTGGCTGTTCTTGGCGCGCGCGATGCCAAAGTCCATCACCTTGATGTTGCCGTCGGGCAGCACCATAATGTTCTGCGGCTTAATGTCGCGGTGGATGATCTCGTGCTTGTGGGCGACCGAAAGCGCGGAGCTGATCTGCGAGCCGATCTGGGCGACCTTCTTGGGGTCGAGGGCGCCGTGGCTCTTGATGCCGCTCTTAAGGTCGGTACCGCGCAGGTACTCCATGACGATGTAATAGGTGTCGCCGTCCTTGCCCCAATCGTAGACGCCAACGATATAGGGGGAGGAGAGACCGGCTGCTGCCTGGGCCTCCTGCTTAAAGCGTGCGGCGAAGGTGGCGTCGCCAGCGTACTGCGGCAGCATGATCTTGACGGCTACCGTGCGGTCGAGGACCTGGTCCTGTGCACGGTAGACGGTCGCCATGCCGCCTGTCCCCACCTTATCCTTGAGGAGGTATCTTCCCCCGAGGACCCTCTGTTCCATTCCTGCTCCTAACATAACTATTCGCTCAACGATGTGTGTAGTACCTACGATGTGGCCGCTGGGGCCGTGTGGCGCGTTGCCGCTAACTCTTCGGCCGCGGCGCGCCTCGGGTGTCCGATTCGATCATGGGCATCACGCTCCCTGTGCGGCAAGCGCCGCGGTCAGGACGATGCCGGCGATCTTGGCCGCCTTGACGTCATGCTTGTCGTAATCCTCCAAGGCCACCGAGATGGCGACCGTGGGTGAATCGTAAGGTGCAAAGCCAACGAACATCGAGTTGACGTTGGTGCCGCCGATCTCGGCCGAGCCGGTCTTGCCGGCGACCTTGACGCCGGGGACTTGGGCATCGGTGCCGGTGCCGGACTGGACGACGGCAAGCATGGCCTGCTTGACCTGGTCGGCCGTGGCGGAGCTGACGGCCTGACCCAGCGAGCGGGACTGCGTGGTCTTGACCACGGTTCCGTCCGGGGCGAGTACCTGGGCTACAAAGTACGGGTCCATGACCACGCCACTGTTAGCGATGGCGGCGGCAATCACGGCGTTTTGCATGACGGTGGTCTGCGGGCCGGGCGTGTGGTCCATGCCGACAGGCTGGCCGGCGCCGGCCCAGGCGGTCTCCCACTCGGTCATGAGCGACGGGTCGGCCATGATGGAGGCCGCGGAGGTCAGGTCCTGGCCGAGCTTTTGGCCGTAGCCAAAGGCGTTGGCAAACTGCACGAGCGTGTTTGCGCCAACTTCGTTTGCCACCTGGCCAAAGACGACGTTGGAAGACACGGCAAAGGCCTGCTGCAGGCTGATGGTGCCGTAGCTCTCGTTGGCATAGTTGGTGACCGGCGCGTTGCCGATGTCCATGGAGCCGGGCGCCTGGTAGGTGCTGGTAAGGCTGGCGGTGCCGGTCTCGAGTGCCGCGGAAAGCGTAACGACCTTAAACGTGGAGCCCGGCGTGTACAGCGCGTCCATGGCGCGATTGTACATGGAGCCGTCCTCGCCGCCGCCCGCCTGCAGCAGGGCGTCGATGTTGGTGTTGTCATAGGTGGGCGAGCTGGCGCATGCGAGCACCGCACCGGTACGCGGGTCGATGACCACTACAGCGCCCTTAAAGCCCTTGAGCGCCTGCTCGGCCGCCGTCTGGATACGCGAGTCGATGGTGAGCTTGGCGGTGTTGCCCGGCTGGGTCTGGCCCGCGAGCGACGCGATGGCGTTGTTCCAGCTGGAGTAATCCTTAGAGCCGGTGAGCGTGTCGTTCATGACACTCTCGATGGCGGTGGTGCCATACTGCTGGCTCACGTAGCCAACCACGTGCGCTGCCAGGTTGCCGTTGGGGTAGGAGCGTACGTAGGTGCCGTCCTCCTGCTGCAGCGACTCGGCCAGCGTCACGCCGTCGGACGTGATGATGGAACCGCGCTGGATGTACTTGGAGCGGGCGATAGTGTGGTTGTTGGTCGGCATATCCTGATAGTCCTTGGCCTTGATGACCTGGACATAGGTGAGGTTGCCGATAAGGATGGCGAACAGCGCCGTAAAGGCGAGCACCGCACGGGTTAGACGGTTGGCGAGCGCAACGCGGCCGAGCACACCGGATTCAGGCGTGTCGAGCAGGCGACGGCGCATGCGCGAGCCGACGGAATGGCTGCCGCTGCCGTAGGAAGACGAGGTGGCAAAGCGCGTGCCCGTCGAGGCGGCGGCGGATGCGACCTGATCATCGGTGATGGCGGTCATGGTGCCGGTGCCGGTAAGCTCGGCCTCGCGTCCGGTCGCTTCGTCACCGGCGCGCAGCAGGAGCGCGACGATGATAAAGCTTGCCAGCAGCGAGGAACCGCCCTGGCTCATAAAGGGCAGGGTGACGCCGGTCAGCGGGATCAGGCGGGTAACGCCGCCCACGATCAAAAAGGCCTGGAAGCTGATGGCGGCCGTAAGGCCCGTGGCGCTAAAGGCGGCGAGGTCGGATTTAGCGCGGGCAGCCGTGGTGAGGCCACGCACGGCAAAGAGCATAAACAGGATGAGCACGGCGCCGCCGCCCAAAAGGCCCATCTCCTCGCCGATGGCAGAGAAGATAAAGTCGGACTCGACGACAGGGATGTTGTTGGCCATGCCGTTGCCGATACCAACACCGACCAGACCGCCATCGGCAAGCGAGAAGAGCGACTGGACGATCTGGTAGCCCTGGCCCTGGGCGTCCTTAAACGGATCGACCCAAACTTGGAAGCGCACCTGAACGTGCGACAGGAACTTGTAGGCGCCCACGGCGCCGACGGCCAAGAGCGCAAGGCCGATAACGACATACGAGAATCGACCCGTGGCAACGTAGAGCATCAGCAAGAAGATGGTGTAGAACAGCACGGCCGAACCCAGGTCGCGTTCGAAGACGACAACGAGCAGGCACACGCCCCACACGGCAAACAGCGGCAGCAGCAGTCGCAGGCGAGGGATCTTAAAGCCTAGGATCTTGCGGTTGGAGATGGCGAGCAGCTCGCGGTTCTCGGCCAGGTACCCGGC